>NZ_JBYTBB010000002.1:0-161086 GCF_058788755.1 Lysinibacillus sp. FW301-JW8 | reverse complement strand
TGGAACGGAGATCACCTTCATTTGACTTAGGAGTGTTCACAAAGAGTCCCTTGACCATTTAGTTTTTCAACACTATGTAAAGACTGAATCCAATATTGGATTCAGTCTTTGTCTTTGAATTACAAATATTAAGCATCCCTTACAAACTCGTTCAACAATTACTGTATTATTCTTTCTCACTTTAAAGTCCCTATCCAAACATCTCCTTTGTCAAGACTATATTGCAGGAAACTCCCGAATTCATTTTCAAATTTTATGGTTTCATAGGCATTTCCCTTAATTTGTGATACTTCTTTTTCAGTTAAACTTCCTTCTTCTAACCATTCATTCAAGTCGTTTTCATCGTAATAATCAATCTCTATGTGTAAATCCCATTGAAATTGTTCTAACTTGTCCCTCAAGGAATGAAATTTAAAGAAAGGGAATTCCTTGTTTTCTCCCCTTATTTTGAAGGTTTTATTGTAGAAATCAAGACAATCTCTATATGCAATGACAATTTGTGAATTAATAAAATTAGGGTCATAAAGCCAGATTTTTAAATAAAACTCTTCATTTTCATCCATCATTTTTTGATGCCAGTTCAGGTAAACTTCAATCATTGCATCAAGTAAAAGTCGATTATACCAATTGGGAGGGTTTATTCGTACCCATGCATAAAAAGGATGAATCCATAATTTTTCGTATTTTCTTTGGTAATTCCTTAAATAGTCCATATCTAAATTTATTGCATTTTGCTTCCATCTTTCAATTTTTCTCTTATGTCTTTTCCAACCTCGTATTTTCTTCTGTTTTGAGTAATAAAACACTTGTACACCTCCTTTGTAGTTTATCTAACTCAATAATATCTTATATTCTTGTTGAGCTAACCTACGTCGTCAGTCTAAGAAGAAAATACTCTATCCCTTATTGAATTAAAACCCGAGTTAGTTCAATTAGTAAAATTAATTATTCAAAACTATTTTCATAAATATCCAAGAATTTCGCTATCATTACACCTTGTTGAACAACGGTTTCATCTTTAGTTTCAAGTTGCCAAGCATAGGTCATATAATCTTTATAATTTTCTTGGCTAATAGGCTTTAAATCATGTTCTTTGGCAGTGGCAGCAAACCCTTTTTTATAATCAATTTGAGCTTGTTGTAATGCTTTCTTATGGTTTTTAAAAACGGGCATTCCCTTTGCATTAGCTTCTATTTCATAAGCTTCATCGTCATCAAAATCAACACTTAATTGGCTGTTATCAAAGTCATCAACTACTTTTGAAGAGGAATTACAGGCTGTTAAAAGTATAAGTAAAACTATGCTAATAATGATCAATGTTTTTTTCATTTTTTCCTCCAAAGAACATAGCTCTTATATTTTATTATTCTTTTTATTGATTTAATGTCCTTCTAAAACTAACCCGCTCCGTTAGTTCATTAAGAACCTAAAAATTCTGTTTGAAGTTCTGTATCTATAACTTTCTTTTCGAAAGAAACTTTATATGCCTTAGCATCTGGTCTTGAGCTAACTATTTTACTGATTTCTTGTTCCTTGTAATGAATAGCAACCCCATCATCCGTCGCAATTCCTGATTGTATTTTTCCAGATTCAATAAGTTTGTGATATGCAGGCTTTCTATCTATTTCACCATCGTAATGCGGACAATTACTTCCCTTTAGGAGACCTAGACATTCTATTGGTTCAAGTCCATCTCCAAAGGAATCGGTAACTCCCTCTTCAAACCAACAAATAGAGCCTGCACTCACCCCAGCTAAAATCACTCCTTGGTTCCACGCTTTTCTTAAAATATGATCTAAGCCCCATTCTGTCCACAAAGCTAAAAGATTTTTAGTGTTTCCTCCACCAACATAAACAATGTCTTTTTCTAATATAAAACTTTCAAGATCCCTGGTTGGAGGATTAAATAGTGAAAGATGGGATGGATCACAATTTTGTTGATTAAAAAAATTATAATACCTTAATATGTAATTATCGGCATCTCCACTTGCGGTAGGGATAAAGCAAATTTTAGGTTTAATTTTCTCAACTTGGTTCAATATATATATATCTAATAACGGATTGTCTGGTTCCATTGAAAAACCGCCACCACCAAGTGCAATTATTTGTCTCATCTAAAAACCCCTTCCAAAAAATAAAGTTAGGTAATAAGTTATACAAGTTATTAAACTAACCTTAGTTTAATAACATTTCTCCATAATCTCCATAGTGATATTACATAAATATCCAATAATAAAATCATCTCGCTTCTTAAAATGATTAGACGATTTTAATCAAACTTTATTACAAATAATCAATCTTTTTTATAAAGATTACAACAAATTTCAAAGGAGTAAAACGGTGCAACTTTTTTACAAACAGTATAACTTTATTTAAAACGGTACGACTTTATTTCAAATCTACAGTACATCGCTGGTATGATTGGGCAGACGAAAAATTACTACCTAAAAATCCATTATTGTTTCTGAATTTCCATTATTTCTGCACTGTATTTTTTAAAGATCGTTTCCTTAATTTGTTGATGTAGTAGTGAATCTTCATGTAGTTCTCTTTCTTCACTTGCTGTTTGTGCCTTTATTGTGTTAAATTCATCATTATTACTTAAATTGAAACGTCCATTATTCATATTGATTACACCATATTCACCAGATGAATTCTTTTTTAAGAATAGTATATAATCATCAGTTCCTATTTCTCTATAATTACTAACCGTTTTTATCTTCTTTACTTTATCCACATCTTCAAAAATTGAGATAGGTTCAATCACACTGATAATTTCACCTTGGTTATAATGCTCATCTTCGGGTTGTTTTAAAATCTCTTTAATATTTACTTCAGTTTTTGTAATACCTTCAATCAATAATTTGGGCTGATACTTATCTTCAGGTGTTTCATGAAACTTATTAATATGTTCACGATCTTCAAAGTTTTTAGTTGCTTGTGCAATAATAATAAGTTCTGAATTTTGCTCTAATTCATCAAAATTATCGTAATTTATATAGTTTCCATTTGAACTAACAATAGGAAGTTCATCTATTTTATCTTCCTTTGAGTGTGTGGGTAGATTTGTAGTAAATATTATGAGCCCCATAAAAGTAACTACTACTGTTAAAAAAATCAGTTTCTTATTCTTCATGATATACCTCTTAAACGAATTATATTGTTCATTCTAAAATATATAAATTCCATATTAATGTAAAAATCATGTAATGGTTTTTTAGATTTTCATCATGTATCTATAATTCTCCCTTCATTATCAGATAAATATTTATTTGAAGAATGAAGTAAGCCCCTATAAACCAGTTTATCAATACAAATGTTTTACTTAAATCAGCAATTTTCCCATTTGGTATATGCATTATTTTTATCATGTGTTGTTATTGTTATATTTCCACTACCTCCAGGGATTGGGTACCAACCTTTTCTCATTACTGAGAATCACCAGAGACAAAATCATGATCCAATTTAACAGAATTTCGCACCTATTTATACATACAATAAATAAAAAGATCCATTTTTGCTATGGTTAAATCACTTCAAAATACAAATAGTATTAGTGAAAAAGTGCTGGAAATAAAAGTAGAAGAAAGTAGAAGATGATTCAATAATAAATCTTTTGAATTTAATTCTGAGGCTAATAACGAAGCTGGTAGGCAGTAAAAAAGAAAAGCGTTGGAACCTTCATTTTCAGCTCCAACGCTTTTTTATTAGTACATTTTTAAATATTGGTCACGTTCCCATTGGTGAACAGTAGTGCGATACATATCAAACTCGATTTCTTTTGCTTCTTTGAAGTTTGCATAGATATGCTCACCTAACGCTTCTTGAGCTACTTTGTCTTTAGCAAGTAATGTTAATGCGTCATCAAGAGCTGGTGGTAAGTTTTCAATTCCGTTTGCTTTACGCTCTTCTTCAGACATTACATAAATGTTACGGTTAATCGCAGCTGGTGGTGTTAATTTTTGACGAATCCCTTCCAGACCAGCTTCTAAAATAACAGCCATTGCTAAATATGGATTAGCTGCTGGGTCCACAGAACGTACCTCTACACGTGTTGACAGCCCACGAGCTGATGGAATACGAATTAGTGGTGAACGGTTTTGAGCTGACCATGCAACATAACATGGAGCTTCATAACCAGGAACAAGACGTTTATAAGAGTTAACTGTTGGGTTTGTTACAGCTGTGAAGCCTTGAACATGCGCAAGAACCCCTGCCATGAATTGCATAGCTGTTTCTGAAAGACCTAGTTCAGTCGATTCATCGTAGAATGCATTTTCTTTGCCTTTAAACAATGAAACATTGAAGTGCATCCCAGAGCCAGCTTCACCGTATAATGGTTTTGGCATGAATGTAGCGTGTAAGCCATGTTTGCGAGCAATTGTTTTTACCACTAATTTGAACGTTTGGATATTATCACAAGCTGTGATAGCATTTGCATATTTAAAGTCGATTTCGTGTTGTCCAGGAGCTACCTCATGGTGAGAAGCTTCGATTTCAAAGCCCATCTCTTCTAGCTCTAATACGATATCACGACGGCAATTTTCACCAAGATCAGTTGGCGCTAAGTCGAAGTAACCACCATGGTCATTTACTTCCAGTGTTGGTTCGCCTTTTGCATCTAATTTGAATAAGAAGAACTCTGGCTCAGGCCCTAAATTGAAGCTTGTGAAGCCCATATCTTCCATTTTTTTCAGGATACGTTTTAGGTTATTACGTGGGTCACCAGCAAATGGCTCGCCTTTAGCAGTGTATACATCACAAATGAAGCGTGCTACTTTCCCTTTTTCAGAAGTCCAAGGGAACACTACGAACGAATCTAGATCAGGATATAAATACATATCTGATTCTTCAATACGAACGAAGCCTTCAATAGATGAACCATCAAACATCATTTTATTTTCTAGTGCTTTATCTAATTGGCTTACAGGTATCTCAACGTTTTTGATTGTGCCAAGTATATCCGTAAATTGTAAACGAATAAAGCTTACGTTTTTTTCTTCGATTAGACGTTTAATGTCCTCTTTTGTGTATTTACCCACAGTTTTCCACACTCCTATAATTTGTCTAGCTTTTATCTTTACCCTACCCTATTAAAGGCTTTTAATAGAATCGGGATAAATCCCCTCGTCGGATGGATGATTTTTGCATGCGTTGTGCTTGACGCATTTCCTCACGCATAATACGACGTAATTCTGAGTCACTTAAATCTGGCTCATCTGCCGTAACAGGATCACTCTTTTTAGCAAATAATTTTTTAATCTTTGCCATATTCATTCCATGTTCTAAATAATCCTTAATTTCAAGCAATGTATCGACGTCATTTAATGAGAACATTCGACGATTGCCATCTGTTCGGTGCGGCTCAATTAAATGGTGTTCTTCATAATAACGAATTTGGCGTGCCGAAAGCTCGGTCAATTGCATCACGATACTCATGGATAATAACGGCA
Organism: Lysinibacillus sp. FW301-JW8; assembly: GCF_058788755.1. Classification (NCBI taxonomy): domain Bacteria; kingdom Bacillati; phylum Bacillota; class Bacilli; order Caryophanales; family Bacillaceae; genus Lysinibacillus; species Lysinibacillus sp. FW301-JW8. The sequence continues at coordinate 155,633 of NZ_JBYTBB010000002.1, read as the reverse complement.
TAGTTCGTCTAATTTCACGACTCATTTAAGTCCCCTCCAATACCCGCTTATCATATAACGAAATTTTTACACTGTCAACAAGGATGTAAGGTTTCCTAACATCGTTTTTCAATATTTTTTTCGACTGCTACAAAATTGTAAAAAACTATTTGTCTATGAAAATCAAGGTAAGAACAAAAGTATTGCTCTTCCACAAAACGAGTGGTTGATCTCCGTTCCGACTGAGTGCTTTCCTGGGGGCGTCCGATGAGCCGCTTCACTCGCGTTGCTCGCTCCAGGGTCTCATCTGTGACGCTAATCCCCAAGGAGTCACTCAGTCTACACTCCAATCAACCACTCCTCATTCTTATGGTATATAGTGAACAATAAAACTAAGCCTTAGTATTAACTATTATTGTGCAAAAATGAGGGTCAGTAACCACACTTTTGACATGAAGAAAATATACAAAGTTTCACACTATTCTTAATTGGAGTGTAAAACTACTCGACTTCTGTAGGATAAAGAGACAGACGAGAAACTGAGGCCAACATGATGTTGATCACAAAAGTCTTTGTTGATGTCGCTACGCTTTCGAACCGATAACTTATCACAGGACGTGACGCACTTAACCTTCGTTCCTTTAGCTCGTCGCTTGCCCACAAAAAGCTTTATTCTTGCAAAAGCGAAGCGTCAGCGACAAAGTAGCTTGGAACCGAAATCCCTTCATTTTAACGCAATATTCACTAAAATTCACTTGACCATTTTGATTTATTACTTACCTATTTCTGAATTTTTTGAACAGCACTACAAATCGCAAATTTTACATGCTCATATGTGAGACCGCCTTGAATAAATGCTGTGTATGGTGGACGAATTGGACCGTCTGCTGTAAGCTCGATACTCGATCCCTGAATAAAGGTACCGGCCGCCATTATGACATCATCCTCATAGCCCGGCATATAGGCTGGCTCTGGTGCATAATGGGCATTGATTGGTGAGTTCGCTTGAATTTCACGACAAAAGGCAATCATTTGTTCAGCCGTTTGGAATGAAACAGATTGAATTAAATCAGTACGTTTTACATCGTAGCTTGGTGATGTAGACATACCGATTTCTTCTAGCATTGCAGCTGTAAAAACTGCACCTTTTAGAGCTTGTGCTACAACATGTGGCGCTAGGAAAAAGCCTTGATAAAAATCGCCAAGCGTATTTAATGTTGCACCTGCTTCAGCACCAATACCTGGTGACGTCATACGATAGGCACATTTTTCAACTAAATCAGCACGACCAGCAATATAGCCACCAATTTTCGCTAAGCCTCCCCCTGGATTTTTAATCAGAGAGCCTGCCATTAAATCTGCCCCTATCTCTGTCGGTTCCTGAGCCTCTACAAATTCTCCATAGCAATTGTCGACAAAGATGATAGCCTGTGGTGCTAATTCACGGACTTTCACGCACATATCAGCAATTTCTGTAATAGTAAAGGATGGACGTGTTGCATAGCCCTTTGATCGTTGAATAGCAATCATTTTTGTATTCTCTGTAATAGCGGCCTCTACACCATCCCAATCAATCATTTGATTATCCATTAAATCCACATGACGATAACCGATTTTATAATCCTTTAATGAGCCAGTATCCTTGTCACCGCCATCTACTATGGATTGTAATGTATCATATGGTTGCCCTGAAATATACAGCAATTCATCACCCGGTCGTAACACTCCGAATAGACTAAGTGTAATAGCATGTGTCCCCGAAATTATCTGTGGACGTACAATGGCAGCCTCCGCTCCGAAAACCTCTGCATAAACACGCTCTAAATTATCACGTCCCTCATCATCATAGCCATATCCATTAGAAGGGTGTAAATGATAGTCACTCACTTGATGTTTCCTAAAAGCTGCAAGCACCTTTTGTTGATTAAAGAACGCCATATCGTCTACCTTCCTATGAAAGGGGCGAACCTTGTCCTCTATTTTGGAAGCTAACGCTAACGTTTCTTCTGTTAAATTTGTTGTAAAAGTCATTCGTTCTTCTCCATTCACATTTGTTCAATCACGGGCACATATACCCACAAATTGAAGTTTTCACTTAACTCCTATCCCATCTTAACAATTTGTAGATGTGTCTGCAAAACTTGCCTATTGTTTCTACTCGTAATATGCGCTAAGCTAATGTGCGGACTTCTTTCATTATTTCCGATATTTTGACTACAAAATTCATAGATTCTGTTACATTTAATAGAATTCTTTAACTTTAATGAGAAAGTATATTATTTTTCAGAAGGGGTGAAAGGGATGGCTTGGGAGGTTTTTAGTATTATCGGAACAATTGCCTTTGCTATTTCCGGGGCAATTATCGCCATGGAGGAAGAATACGATTTATTCGGTGTTTATATACTCGGTATTGTCACTGCCTTTGGTGGTGGGGCAATTCGTAACTTGCTTATTGGCCTTCCCGTTACAACGTTATGGGGACAGGATATGATGTTCCAAATTGCGCTTGCGGCGATTACTATATTTTTTATTTTCCCGCATCATCTAATTCAGCATTGGCATCGCTGGGGAAACTTCACAGATGCAATTGGCTTATCTGCATTTGCTATTCAAGGTGCCCTCTATGCGGTAAAGCTCGATATGCCAATTAGTGCGGTTATTGTAGCTGCTGTCTTAACTGGCTCAGGAGGCGGGATTGTTCGGGATCTATTAGCAAGACGCAAGCCCCTCGTATTACGTGATGAAATTTATGGTGTTTGGGCAGCTCTTGCAGGACTTGTGATTGGTTTAGAAGTTTTAACAGGCGACCTCTTTTTATATGGATTATTTGGAATAATTACAGTGCTAAGAGTTCTTTCCTATATGAAGAAATGGCGTTTGCCTTTACGAAAGCTGAATCGAGCATGACTATTTTATGAATAGTAACAAGCCCAAATAGTTCGATTAAATGGGCTTGTTATACTTTTTGCTGCTGCCAAGAAATGCCTCAAGCAAATATTTTTTCAACCATCAGCATTTATAAATAGAAAGTGTGCTTCATTCATTCGTTTCTACTAGCACTACAGATTCTTCAAGTGTAGCCATGTTTTTAATCATGGAGCATGCTGCATCTAAAATTGGAAAGGCTAAAGCTGCACCAGAGCCTTCTCCTAAACGCATATTCATATGTAGCATTGGTTCTACCCCTAGCAACTTGGCTGCTATTTTTGCACCTGGTTCTTCTGAGGCATGGGAAGGAATGATGTAGTCCTTTATTTTTGGCTCAAGCTCAAATGCTATGAGGGCAGCAATCGTAGAAATAAAACCATCAATAACAACAGGCTTGCGATTTGCAGCCCCAGCAAGTACAATCCCAGCCATAGCAGCTATTTCTAAGCCACCAACTTTTGCAAGAATATCAATAGCATCGTTGCGATTGGGCTTGTTTAATGCAATAGCATGTTGAATAACCTTCACCTTATGCGCAATTCCCCCCGCTCCCACACCAGCGCCCATTCCTGTTACTACATTTGGATGACAGGCATGAAGCACGGATAGGATAGCTGCACTTGGGGTAGTATTCCCAATACCCATTTCTCCAGTTCCAAGAATATCCACTCCATTTTTAATTTCGCTCGTTGCGACTTCAATTCCTACTTCGATGGATTGAATAGCTTCCTCTCTTGACATAGCTGGACCCTTTGCCATATTGTCTGTTCCATATTTAATTTTCTTTAGAATGACTCCAGCATCAAGTGGTAAATCTTCTTTTACACCAACGTCGACCGTTACAATTTTGGCATTGGTTATGCTGGCGATTGCACAAACACCCGTTAGCCCTTTTGGAAAATTCATTGTTTGTAAAAAGGTTACCTTTTGTGGATTGGAAGTTACATCTTCCTCACAAACACCGTGATCTGCTGCACAGACAATAATTGCCTTGCTCTCAATTTTAGGAAATAATTCTCCTGTAATGCCAGCAAGCTGTACAGCAAGATTTTCCAGTCCCCCCAAGCTTCCAGGTGGCTTGCTCAGAGAGTCTATATATTCCCTAGCTTTCCCCATCATATGGCTATCCACATTTTGAATTTTTTTAATCGTTTGCTGTAATAATTGCATGAAACTATTCCCCTTTCTATCTTTCGAGACAATATAAAAAGCCTGCAGTTTATTCATCACAAATAAACTACAGACTTTTCCATCGTCTATATAATCGAAGCAATTAGGCAGGTCTCCTGGCTTAATTTCAACATTTCATAGAACCTTCCCAGCACCATGCTAGTGGCATTCTCTATGAAACTCCTTTTTACAGTGGCGGGACCGCTAAAGACTCTCACTTTATTCCCTATTCTCCCATAATGGGCACCCAATGCTATTATGCAATTACTTTAAATTTACTGTAAAGATTTCTTGCTGTCAATATGACACCTTTAAAGTTCTTTCTGATCGATTTCACTAATAAAGGTCGCACCAAGTAATAGAATGGCTCCTATTATTTGTAGCACAGTCATTTTTTCTCCTATAATCATCGTTGAGATAACCAATGACGTTAGAGGGTCAATATAGCTTAGAATGGCTATACTTTGCCCCTTTAATTGACTCATTCCCAAAAAGAAAAGATAGAAGCCTATACCAGCATGGACAATACCCAATGCTATAAGTAAACTAATGGATTTTATATCGATATGCATGATTTGGAATCCATTTGTTCCATAAAGATAAAGTGCCAGAAATAACGCTGCTAAAGAAAGCTGCACAATTGTGTTAGCAGGCTCTTTAAGTCCATGAATATACTTGTTGACAAAGGTTACGAATGTATAGAAACATGCTGCAATAAGCCCATACACTATACCGATATCCTGCCCATTTTCTCCTGCAACTTGGCTATGGACAATAAAGAATAATCCAACCAGCGCCACACAGACATAGAAAATTTTTCTTAGATACAGTTTTTCCTTTAATATAATCGGTGATAAACAAATCACTAAAACTGGCGCAAAATAATAACTAAGCGCTGCATTTGCAATGGTTGTTTCTTTGTATGCTTGAAAAAGAAAAATCCAATTCCCACATAATGCTACACTAGATAGCAGCAATGGCCATATATTAGGCAGAATAGATACTTTCGTTATTTTTTCTTTCTTTGCGATGAAAATTACCAATAAAAAGCAAGAGCCAATGACACTCATCCAGAATGCAATTTCACTGGATGGTAGCTGTATATATTTTGCAAAAACACCGACAGCTCCGAAGATAATCATAGATAAAACAAATGCAAATTTTCCGCTCACTTCTGATTCCTACTTTCTACTTATATAGTTTTTAGCCTATACAGTAGAATCTATTGAAAGAAGAGCAAGCTAGTGTGGAATGCCTTAAACAGTAGATTCTACTGTAAAGACATTGTTGGAGGTGCTATTGATCGGAACATATTACCCATCCTTTCTATGTTCAACTCGGACATTCTATAGTTATTTTACCGAAACCCACGTACTATATCAATTATGCCTCGGGAGACTTCTGTACCTGCCGCTGTCGCTGTGCTTTCGCGTAAAAGACATTTGCTGAAAGAAGTTAAATAGTTCGATATTTGGCGGGTGTCATCCCAACATATTTTTTAAATACTTTACTAAAATACTCTTCATTACTATAGCCCACTAACGAAGCAATTTCATTATTTCTTTTATTACTATGAACTAGTAGCTGCTTTGCCTTGTCAATTCTAAGCTCATTTAACAGGTGGATGAAATTTTTATCAATGCTTTTTTTAATTAATATACTTAAATTTGCTTGGCTTTTGTTAAATATGCCTGATAAATAATTCAAATCTAACTGTGGATCATCAAAATGTGTATAAATATAATCGACTATTTTTTTCCCTAAATCATCTCTATTGCCATGTAAATTAAGTATTTTATCTACGAGCGGCTCTATATAGCTATTTACTATTATTGATAAATTGTCTTCTTTAATCATTTGATGGTGGATACTAATAATTTTTTGGGCACTGTTATACGTTTCAAAGCAATTGAAATGAATGCTATATTGTAATAAGAACGTAATCATGAATTCTAATCTTTGCTGAAAATCAATGTTTGTATTTTGTAAAACCCCTATAAATTCTTGTAATTTTAACTCATCCGTAAAGATTTGATTATCAAAAATGGATTTTCTTTTGTTTAGAACAGTGCCGCTTGTATTTAGATGCTTCTTTAGCAGTAACTCTAGCACGGCTTGATTTACATCATGTAAGTCTTTTCTTTGCAGAACGATATGATGATCCTGACTATACGACAAAACAAAATCGGTATTCATAATTTCAATGTGCTCCCCAAAAATATTAAAATAAAATAGCTCATGAGCGTGTGGAATTCGTATATTTTTTGTTTGATTGATGCTGATAACAAAGTATTCAAATGAATAGATATTACTATCCGTCATTTGTTGATCAAAGGCCAATATTAAATTTAATAATTGATTATATTTGATAGCATAATCTACTTGTCTCTTCATGCTCAATGCTTCCATCGTTTGTGAAAGCTTTAGCTTTAGATTTTTATAATCAATTGGCTTTAAAATATAATCCTCTGCCCCAATTTGAATAGCACTTTGCAAATATTGAAAGTCATCATAGCCAGATAGAAAAATCACCTTAAATTGATGGAACTTTTTTAGCTCCCATACAGCCTCTATTCCACTCATACCAGGTAAATTAATATCCGATAAAACGATGTCAGGGGAAATATCCTTAGCTGCCAGTAACATGTCTTCCCCAGTTGCATAAGAAAAGACATGTAGGGATTCAGTAAAATTTCTGTTGATAAAAAAGCTTAGTCCCTCTCTAATAAAGTTCTCATCCTCTACTATAAATATATTCATAGAGCTCACCTCACCGTTAAAAGACATTATTTCTTATATGGTAATAGAATTCTCGACACAAAATATTTTTGTTCGTTAACTAGAACTGTAACACCATATGCTTCTCCATATTTTATCTTTAATCGTCTATTTACATTTTTCAATCCAATGCTGCCCTCATGATTTTCTTCATTTATTTTTTCATTTAGCATAGCTATTTGAGCAATGTCCCTAAATTCGCTATTGTTATAAATATCAATTACGACATCATTTATTTTTCGATAAATATCAATATTTATCGTTATAGACTCTTTATAGCTGTAACCATGCTTAAAAATATTTTCAACGATTGGCTGAAGTGTAAATTTTAGAATAGCATTTTGTAATAAATCATTATCTTCTATCTGAATATGAAATACTAAATAAGAAACTCTGATTTTCATAATATTAATGTATTCTTCAATAATCTCAAGCTCTTTTTCAATTGTTGTTTCCTTTTCACTATTGCCCGTGTTATATCTAAAAAGCTTTGCTAGTCCAACGCTTAAAGTAGAGATCTCCTCAATCTCATGAATCATAGCTAATTGATTAATATTGTCTAAGGTATTGTAAAGAAAATGCGGATTAATTTGGCTTTGTAAATTATTTAATTGTGCTTCATAATTTTCTCGAACATAGTCTTTTTCCTTTTCTACCATATAAGCAATTGTCTGATTTAATTCTTGATTGGCGATATTCAACTCATCATTAATCCAAGCAGGCTTCTTCTCAATATCTTCAATATGATAAACTGCTTTTCTATAAGAGGTAATACGCTCAATAAGCATTTGCAAAGTCGTACTAATTTTATTGGAATATAAAAATGTGATAATAGTTAGCAGTAAAGTGGAGGCAATTGCAAAGGCCATTAAATCCTCCTTTTTATTATTCAGCTCTTTAAAAATGGAATCAGATGTAGCAATAACAACATAGTAACAATTATTAAAGGGATCAAATGAATACATCAGAATTCGTTCTACATTCAAATAATCAATTTTATAGTAATTGGTTTTCTTGGGCTCTAATTTACGAAAATACTCCTCATGCTCTGATATATGGGAATTCGTGCTGAATTTAATATCCTTCTGCTCAGTTAATAACAGGAAATCAGAGTAGCTGCCCCAAATTGAATTTAACACTTCATGATATACCTTTGTGCTTGCTTGATTATTCTCAAAAGACGAATTAAAATAATGGATTTTTTTTAATACCTCTAGTCTTGTTTCTATTAAAAGCTTCTTTTGATATTCTCCAACATTATTTATATAAATCACTGTCATCATAAAATAGGGCAAAATAAATACAATGAGGGTAAGAATAAGATATTTATATTTTAACGATAAATACATTATTCTCACCCCTGTCTAGTTTCTTAGCTTTGTTCCTCTTCCCAGATCGATTGGCCGCTAGATACACCACCATCAATAACTATTTCACTACCCGTAATATAGGATGCTTCCTCGCTCCCTAAATAATAGACTAATGAGGCGATTTCCTCTGGACGCCCTAATCTTTTTAATGGTACATACTTTGCCTGATCCTGCGGCGTTTTATTTGATTTTTGTGCCGCATACTCAATCATTTGTGTTTGAATATATCCTGGATGAATGGAATTCACTCTTACATATGGTGAAAATTCCATTGCTGCGTTTTTTGTAAGTGTTCGTATGGCGCCTTTAGTTGCTCCATATATCCCTAGGCCTTTTGCACCAAAAAAGGCGGCATTGGAGGATGCATTAATAATCGAGCCATTTTCCTGTTTATACATAATAGGTGCAATATATTTTAACGCTAAAAAGCTACCCTTCACATTAATATCAAACATAGCCTGAAACTCTTTATCTGTAGTTGTAGCTATATCATTCATGACAAATATCCCAGCGTTATTAAACAATACATCAATTCGATAGTCTTTGTCATGTATATATCTTTGTAATGATTTCCAGTTATTTTCATTTGTAACATCTAATTCTATAAAATCAACTTGAGCACCATAAATATTACTTAGTCTGCTACCTTCCTCTACATTAATATCACATGCGAGGATATGAAAGCCCTCCTGATAAAATTTATCGAGAGTGGCTCTGCCAATACCAGCAGTAGCTCCCGTAATTAGAATACGCTTTGTCATAAATACCTCCATCAATAATCTTTATTTCGCAATCCAGCCACCGTCAATAACTAGCTCACTGCCTGTCACAAAATTTGCTTCATCACTCGCTAAATATAAAACGCCATAGGCTACATCCTGAGGTTTTCCGAGCAATGGCAATGGCGTTACTTCTTTCATCCATTTCGCTTTTTCGCTATTCTCAAAAAGATCTCGTGTCATTTCTGTTTCAATCATGCCAGGATGCACAGAATTCACGCGGATATTGTATTCTGCTAAATCCATTGCCGCTGCCTTTGTTAAGCTTCTGACAGCTCCCTTTGAGGCATGATAGGAAACATAGCCTTTTTCACCGATAATTCCATAGACAGAAGAGATATTAATAATACTTCCTGCTTGCTGCTTCATCATGTGCTCTGCGCATTTTCGAACGCCTAAAAAAGTACCTGTCGCATTAATGGTCATAACCTTATTCCAGCCCTCTAAATCCTCATGTATCACTGAGCTTCGAGAAGGGATGCCCGCATTATTCACTAAAATATCTAAGCTCCCAAATAATTGGATGGTCTTTTGGATAACAATCTCCCACTCTGTCTCAGAGGATACATCATGTTTATGCACGAAAAGATTATCATTTCCTGTGTGCCGTTTCCTCAAAAGCTCTAATGCCTCTCCATTAATATCTGTTGCAACCACTTTCGCTCCCTCTTGTAAGAACAATTCAGCCTCTGCCAGCCCTTGTCCATTTCCCGCACCTGTAATAATTGCTACTTTATTGTGTAAGCGCATTTTATTCATCCTCTCTATTTCTGAATCTTCGAACGTCCATAAAAATCGATCATAACAGCAACAATAATAATGGCTCCTTTAAAAATGGATTGCCAATAAGTACTGATAGAAAGACTATCAAAAACGTTTGAAATCATAATTAAAATACTTCCACCAATAAATGTTCGCCAAATTGCACCCTGTCCACCTGAAAGTGAGGTACCACCAATAACGACAGCTGCTATTACATCCAAAACAATTGATTCCCCTATATTTGCCTGACCCTGTGCAAGTCGGGAAGATAAAATGATACCGCTCATGGATGCACATAGACCACAGATGATGTAGGTGCTAATGATTAGTCGATTTGTCTTTAATCCTGCTAATCTACTAGCCTCACTGTTGCCTCCTACTGCATACAGTGCCTTACCATATAGTGTGTAAGAGAGAATTGTTCCTAGCGTAATAAAAATAACAGCTAGAATAATGACAGAAACGGGAATTGGTCCTATATAATGAGAACCGAAAAATTTATAGGCTGGGTCCTTCACAAAAAATGGCTGTGCCTTCGAATATACTAATGCAAAGCCAGTGAAAATAGAGCCTGTACCCAGTGTTGCTACAAAAGGAGGTACCTTTAAATAAGTGATTAAAACACCGTTTAACAAACCAGCAATAAGACCAACCGATAAGCCGACAATCACTGCTACAAAAATAGATGTGCTATCTACTAAGCTTGCAGAAACGACAGCCGTTGCAGCATATAATCCTCCGATAGACATATCTAAACCGCCAGTGATCATAACATAGGTCATTCCAGCAGCCATTATGCCAATAATCGCTAATTGACTTAGCATATTTAATATATTAGTAGGATTTAAAAACCCATTGTAAACAATTGAGGAGATAATAATCAGCACAACAAATGCGAAAACTACTCCATACCTAAACCCTATATTTTTAATGTTCCCAAAATTCAGACTTCTATTTCTGGAAGAAGTCAATTTCTGTTCTTCAGATAGTTTATTCATCATGCCTGGTGACTCCCTTCCAAAAACGTTGATTCAACGATTTTATTGACACTAATGTCCTTGCCCTTTAGCTCACTTACAATTTCTCCTTTAGAAATAACAAGTACACGATTGCTGACAGCAACCACCTCTTCTAGCTCTGAGGAAATAATAATGATACTCATACCTTGCATCGCTAACTCCTTCAATTTACGTAACACATCTAACTTAACACCAACATCGATCCCTCTAGTAGGTTCATCTACTATTAAAACCTTCGGATTAACACTTGTAACCTTTGACAATAAAACCTTCTGCTGATTTCCTCCCGATAAATTTTTAACAATGGAATTAATGGGTCTTGTTAGCTTAAACTCCTGTATATATTGTTGAGCAAGTTTTTTTGATTTTTTAGTAGATAAAAAGCCATAGGAACCAATGCGCTTTAAATCAATTAGATTAATGTTTTCATGTACCTCAAAGCCTAAATGAAGTCCTGTTTTTTTCCGGTCCTCTGGGGCTAATACGATTCCATTTCCAATTGCTTGTCTAGGCGTAGAAGGTATTTTAACTGACTCCCCCTGTATTTTAAGCGTTCCTTTACAATTTTCGCCTAGTCCATAAAGCGTGTTAGCAATTGCGCTTCTGCCCGAGCCCACTAATCCACCCAAGCCTAAAATTTCTCCTCGCTTTAACGTAAAGGATATATTTTTTAAAAAGTGGAAGCTCTCCAAATTTTCAACCTCTAATACAATCTCCTCTGAAGGAATTTGATTTGGATACTCCTGCACTAAAATTTCTTTAAAATCGCTGTCGATTTCCTCTCCAAGCATAGCATGTACAATTTTTTGCTTTGTCCATCCCTCTATGCTGCTATGCTCCGTAACTACACCACTCTTTAACACTGTAAATGAATCACAGATTTTCATGATTTCATCCAGATGATGACTAACGTAAAGGATTGTGATTCCTCTTTTCTTCAATTCCATTAGAGCCTCTAATAAAGCCTCCCTCTCATTCTGTGCTAAGGAGGATGTAGGCTCATCCAAAATTAATATTTTGGAATCTAAATTTAAACATCTCATTATTTCAAGAATCTGCTGATCAGCTACAGATAAATCAATTGCATAAGAATTCGGTGAAATACGGGTATTTAAAAGTTTGCTCAATTCATAAAATCGTTCTAACCGTTTTTTTCGATTGACCAAAATAGACTTACCTTCCTTAAAGCCAAGAAATACATTATCTAAGGCTGTCATATTCGGTATGATGGTTAATTCCTGAAATATTGTTGCAATGCCAGCCTCTCTAGAGCTATGTGGATCGCCGTAATGTAATTCATTTTGGTCAATAAAAATATTGCCTTCTGTAGGCTTAATTCTGCCCGAAAGCATGCCAATAAGTGTTGATTTACCAGAGCCATTTTGCCCAATAAAGGCGTGGCAGTGACCTTTTGATATTGTTATATGAATGCCTTGATTAGCAAAAAATTCACCATATTTTTTTGATAAATTAGTGATATTGATGATAGGTGCTGCCTTTGTCATAGGATCACTCCCCTCCTGATAAAGCAAGCACACGAGGTAATAGAAAATGCCCGTGAACTTGCCCTATATTTTTATAATGGCTCAATCTAATATTCTGGTAACCCTTTTGTCTCAAAATCTGCGATATTATTTTTATTTACATAAGGTGTACCTGGTAAAATATCCTCTTGTGTTAAATCATAAAAGGATTGATAATCCTTCCCTTCAAAATGATTTTTAATCGCTTCCATTCCTTTTTGTACCTCTTCTTTTGGAAGCATAATAACTGTTTGTTCAATATCACCGTTTCGGACTGCTTCAAAGGACCACTCGTCCCCACCGAAATCATAAATTTTTACTTTTCCTTTTTTACCCGCAGCATTCACTGCCTCTACAACTCCTGCTGACATTCCTGAATAGTTTGAAAAAATCACCTTCAAGTCAGGATGAGCCTGCAATGCGTTTTGTGTAACTTGGAACGCTTGATTGGCTGTGTAATCTGTTGAATATGGACCAATGATTTGCCATTTATCATTATTAGCTATTTCAAGCTCCATGCCTTTTATATTGTTTAAATAGGGTGTACCAGTGGATGGACCACCAATGATGGCAATTTTCCCACCATCTGGATTGTTTGCAACAATATCTTTGTAAATATCCTGATAAACATTTACACCTTGTCCACCTACAAACGTAAGTGTTCCCTCAGCAGCATCATCCACTGCTCCGCACAATTCAATATTAATGGCCGAAACAGCAATATTTGCTGGAAGAACTGAGCTTTGAACCAAATCACAAAGCTGATTGCCATCCACCGCTTCTATTAAAAAAGCGTCAAACTTTTTTTGTGCTACTGCATTTTGAAGCTGATTTAGCTGTTTAAGCGGATCAAAGCCGCCATCAAATATTTCTATTTTCCAACCGTATTCCTTTGCTACTTTTTCTGCTTCTTTAATGCCTGTTTGTAAATAATTATTACTGGCACCTGCAGAGAAAAAGGCTACCGTTTTCTGATCATCAGATGATTGCTTGTCATCCGAGCTGCCTGCATCATCCGTACTACTACATGCTGCCAAAATAACAGCAAAAACTAACAAACAAACTGTTAACCATTTCTTCATGTCATACACCTCTTACATATTATATTTTTGATATACATCATTTCTTCGTTTCCTATCATGGAAAGTAGTAGCTACACCACTTTTTCTTTTGTCATATAACGTGTCCATCTCTAGTATAGAGGTAATAACCTCAAAATCGCTTGTAGTACATTCTTCCATTATTCCGTTAGATGTCCATGGAAGCTCACATGGCGATAAATTGGCAGAGTTGCCAAAGCCAGTTTCGATAACGCCATCCACCTCCCCAATAATAGGAGAATGAATAACGTATAACTGATTTTCAATACACCTTGCTTCTGCACAATGACGAACACGCCAAAAACCATGCTCAGTAAATGTATAGGAAGGACAGAAAATGATATCCGCTCCTTGTCTACTATAAATTGTCGCTATTTCAGGTATTTCAATTTCATAGCAAATAGCTACACCAATCCTTACCGGACCAATATCAAATGTCTCAAGGATATCGCCTTCTTTTGTATCCCAATCAGATTCCGCTGGGAAAATATGCGTTTTTCTATGCTTAGCATAATTACCTTTTCCATCAAAAATATAAGCTGTATTATAGGTATCCGGTCCTTCCTGCTCAAGCGTGGAGCCAGCAATAATAACTTGATTTCTAGCTTTAGATAACGTATTAAACAGCTCAATATAATCATTTAAAAAATTAGCAAGCTTACTATTATCTCGACTTGTAAATGTGTGATAGTCCCCATAGGTTGTCAGTAGACCAATCGTTACTAGCTCCGGGAATAAAACATAATCGCTATCTAAAGGAATATCTTTAAAAATACGTTGGACCGTATTGGCAAAATCCTCAAAGGATGAATAGCTTTCAAATTTAAATTGAACATTCGAAACCTTTACTTGCATGGATGTATTTCCTCCTTTTTTAAACTATTAATTAGTATTTTCCTCATATGCCAAGCAAATATTTTCAAGTGTTGTGAACCAAGCTCCTTTCTCTTCCATATATTGAATTAGCTTTTCTAGCATTTGAATATTATGTGCTCGTCCTATTGTTTGAGGATGAACGGTTAAAATATAACAGGCCCCCTCTAAATGATCGACTGCATAATCAAAAATAGATTTCCAGCGCTCATATACTTCTGTGTTTGAGCGAAGGCCCTCTCCTCCTCCAATCACATATTCTTGGGTTGGAAAATCATCTAAATACCATGAAACGGGAATTTCAATAACATGACTTGGCGGGCCAAAAGTATTACCATTGTCAAAATCGACATTTACTTCTCTTGGGCGATATGGATGTAGATCATTACCCATTAAGCTACTATCATATTTAAAATTATATTTTTCTAATAGCTTTAATGTATTTGGGCTGTAATCCCATGCTGGTGAACGATAGCCCACCGGTTCAACCCCAACTCGCTTTAAAGCCTCTAATCCCTTTAACATTATGGATTCCTCTTGCTCATAGCTCATATCTGTTGGATTTTCATGCGCGTAGCCGTGATGGCATATTTCATGTCCAGCTTTAATAATATTTTTAACAGTTTCCGTATGTGTGTCTATCGTATGTCCTGGAATACAAAATGTTGTTGCAATATTATATTTCTCAAATAAATTCAATAATCTTGGCACACCGACCTCTGCTCCAAACTCACCTCTTGCTAAATAGGCTGGAGATGTTCGCCCAAACGTGCCATACCATACAGATGCTGCATCAAAATCTACACCAATGTTTACTGCAACTTTCTTTCCTTCAGGAATTTTCACTCTACCAGTACTTTGCATATCAATTCCTCCTTCGTTTAATTACAACAAAAATATACATAATTCTGACTATTTTTAAAAATGCAAAAAATTAAAAAGCAGCTATTTTTTAAATAAACACAAAAAATAGCTGCTTTTTACATTAATCTTCTCATTGGTAGTTTTTATGTACTTCAATAAGATATACGATGAAGACCGCTTTCATCGTGTATCTTTCTAATCTAAAATTTTATAATAGCTATAGCGGTTATTCCCTATCTTTTCAAGCTTCAATGCTTTTACAATACGGTAGGCAATATACTTGCTTGGTATATTGAATTCTTGGCATAAGGTGTTTGTGGTAATATAGCTGTCCCGTAAAAGACGGTAATCCTGTAATGATTGTAGAAATGCCTCATTATTTTCTACACCACAGCTTCGACAAAACCAGGAGCCATGTCTATAAAACATGCTCTTCTCATAGGCACACATTGGACATAGAACCCCAGATCTCCACTCATCTTTCGTTAATTTCTGTTCCCATAATTTATCTTGACGTATAATTGTTAAATGGTTTAGCAACCTTCGAAAATCACTGGTTGCTAAAGAATGTTGGTCAAAATATTACTGCTGTTGTCTTAAGAAATAAGGTAAACCTACACTATGCATAATTGGACACTCCTTACTTAATTGACCAATTACGGTAGATTGATTTGCAATTACTATCACTTTCACAATTGGAAGTTCTATATTTAGTTGCTTTAACAATATTTGAAAATAACACTGATGTCGAAATAGTTGGTCCACTGGATAGATAATACTGTCTATTTTTCCATCCAAAGTTGTTCGAATGCATTGTCTCTTTACATCATCAAAGTCAAGTCGTCCTAAAATATTTTTAATTTCGATTAAGCATAGAAAATGTGGTGTCACGAATAGCGTATCGATTTGATGTGTAAAGCCTGAATCATTGACAAAACAATAATCATGGAATATATGATAGGGGAAAGTGAAGTTCATTTCTTGCAAAAGTCGATCAACTCGGAGCTCACCTTGAAAACCTGCACTCAATTTTCGATGTAGCTCTAGAAAATACTGATAATTTGGGGATGTTTTTGGGAGTCTTCGTAATATTGCTTCAAGCTTTAATAATTTATGGGGCTTTTTTCGCTGGATTGTTTGCAATTTATCACCACCTTTCTTGTACTTATCATATCAGTTAGACTGAATTGCGTTCAATCATGTATTTTTCTCTTGCTATCAAGCACAAGCAGCCTTCTATCTAGCATAAATACTAATTAATCCTGCACATATTTCCCTCTATTCAGCAATCCCCCCAGCAAAACACAAATTTCCACTTGTATTCGACAAAATAAAAAGCCCTCGCATACAACACGAAGGCTTTAAAATCACTATTATTTAAATTCTAACTCGCCATCATAGGCAAGCATGCCACCTTCAAGGTTTGTCACATCAAAGCCCTGAGCTACTAAGTATGAGCAAGCATTTGCTGAACGACCGCCAGCCTTGCAAACAATAATATATGGCTTCGTTGCATCTAATTCCTCTAAACGTTCTGGAATTGTTCCAAGTGCTATATGCTGAGCACCAGGAATCATACCTTGCGCTACCTCATCATCCTCACGAACATCAATAATGTAAAGATCTTCATTAGCGTCTAATAGTTCTAATAATTGCGTTGTATCCATTGATTTCATAAAAGTTTGTCCTCCAAAATATCAATTTCCTATTACATTATAGCCCGAAGGCAAAAAAACAGCTAGTGTCATGAACACTAACTGTTTTCATATCGTATTTACAAGCTTTTATTGCTCTGTTTCTAAAAAATCTACTTGCTTTACAGGAACGAATGTAGAAATAGCGTGTTTGTAAATAAGATGTTGCTTACTTTCAGCATCAATTAACAACACAGTAAAATTATCATAGGATTTTACAGTTCCTTTTAATTGAAAGCCGTTTAATAGAAACACAGTTACAAATACACTGTTTTTACGTAGATGGTTCAAGAACGTATCTTGCAAATTAATAGACTTCATCAAATGTGCCTCCCTACTCTCTTTCTACCTCTTCATTCCTATAGTAGCATGTTCTACCATTTTAGCAATTAGTAATTTTTAGAAATTTCCCATTCTGTAATGTGGAAGTTTTAAATTTGTTCACCATTTGAAATAAAATAGATATCCATTTTATTACGGAAATAAGTTAATTGTCTTTTGGCATAGCGACGAGAATTTTGCTTTAAGCTATCAAGTGCTACATCGAGTGAACATTTGCCATCCAAATAATCATACAATTCCTTATAGCCAATCGCTTGAATGGACTGTACACCTCGAATATTTTGCTGCCATAAGCCTTTTACTTCCTCTAACAGACCTTTGTCCATCATCACATCAACACGGTGGTTAATTCGATCATATAGCTCTTCCCGAGACATATTTTGACCAAGCCCTAAAATAACATGGTTATAGAGAGGAATCTCACCACGATTTTGTGCCTCGGAAGCCTTAGAAACACCATTAAGCTCAATCATCTCTATTGCACGTATTACACGACGGGTATTATTGGGATGAATGGACTCCGCTGTTTGTGGGTCAAGCTTCTTGAGCTTCGCATGCATCGCATCAGGTCCTAATTTTTCTAGCTCTTCATAATAAGCCTTTCGTGCCATCTCATCTACCTGCTCCTCTGTAAATTGAAAATCATAGAGCACTGCCTGCACATATAAACCAGAGCCTCCTACAATAATAGGTAGCTTCCCCTGTGCCCGAATTTCTGCAATTTTCGCTCGCACCAATCTTTGATAGTCTGCTACTGAAAAAGCCTCCGTTGGCTCCTTAAAGCTAAGTAAATGATGTGGCACACCCTCCATCTCTTCGTCGGTAATTTTAGCCGTACCAATATCCAAGCCTTGATAGACCTGCATGGAGTCACCGTTTATAATTTCACCATTATATTTTTTTGCCAGCTCAATACTTAATGCTGTTTTACCTGAAGCAGTTGGACCAACAATTGCGATGACCTCTGCCTGCCTTATTTTATCTTGTATCATATTTTTCTAACCACCGTAATAAAACTTGATAGACTGCTTCTTGGTTATCCTCGTTCAAAATTTCATGTCGCTTATCCTCAAATAGATAGACTGTCACATCCTGCAAGCCTGCCGCAGTGAATTGCTCAGCAACAGCATAAATTCCCTGTCCTTGATCTCCTACTGGATCCTTGCTACCACTTATCAAAAGAATAGGAAGATCTTTTCTTACGTTAGCAATTTCTTTTTTTCGATTTAAGGTCATAAAACCTGTTGTTAAATCTACAAAAAATTGATTTGTCGGGATAAAACCGCAATATGGATCATCTATATATTTTTGCACCTCGTTTTCAACAGAGCATAACCAATCATACGCAGTCTTCGAATTTGGAAACTGCTTATTAAAGCTCCCAAAGCTCAGTTTATTTAATAGCTTACTTTCTGTCTCTTTTCCAAGCTGCTTTGCTAAAGTTCTCGCTACCATATTTCCCATCGTATGCAAGGTTGTTACATGCCCTGTTCCACATAGAATTACCCTATCAACATGGTGACTGTACAGTTGCATATATCTTCTCGTAATAAACGATCCCATACTGTGTCCAAATAGGATGAAAGGGACATCTGCAAACTGTTCATGTAATGCTGTGACAACTTCATGGGCATCCTCTACGACTCGATCAAATCCATTTTGTTCAGCAAAAAAGCCTAATGTACCATTATAGCCTGCCGTTTCGCCATGCCCTCGATGATCATGCATGGTCACTGCATACCCAGCTGCCGTTAGAGCGCTAGCAAACTTTATATAGCGCCCACTATGCTCCGCCATGCCGTGTAAAATATGGATATGGCCAATACATGTACCTGCTGGCTGTAATGTACGCGTAAAGACAAAATGGCCATCTGACATTTCAAAGTAACGTTCCATTTCCCTACACTCCTTCTTCCACAAAACTTGTTGCATCTAAAATGGCCTGCTCTAGATGTGCAATATACATGTTCTTTTGTGGTTCTGTATAATGTAAGCGTTGCTGCATCACTTGAATAACCTGTTGTTTATAACGTTTGACTGCATCAATATCAAAGTATAACAAGCCTGTACGACGAATAAAGAAATCACTTGGTGTGTATACCATCTCTGCCTCAATACCATAAAGAAGCATTGCATGAAGAGCAAGTGGCATCGTACTACCATGCTCATGTAAATATTTTACCTGATCAAACAATGCATCGACATTTGTGCCATATTTTTGAACAAGCATTTTTGCTTCATCATAGTTAAGCCCATACTGAACGCCTTCTCTTGCTTTATAGGCTGTATAATCTGGGAAATTAATCGCATTTATGCCCTTTGCACCGGAAAGTGATAATTCACGCGTTATACATGTACTTGCATGCTTGTATCTATGCGTTTTAACAATTTTATCAACAATTGTTTCTGCCATTTGACGATAGCCTGTTAATTTTCCACCAGCAATTGTCATGAGTCCACTTGGAGCCGTCCATAATTCATCCTTTCGAGAGATTTCAGATGGATTCTTTCCTTTTTCAAAAATAAGTGGGCGTATGCCTGCCCAGGAAGATTCAATTGTTTCTCTTGAGATATTTGCTGTTGGAAAAACAGTTTTAGCTGCTGCAATTAAATAATCAACATCCTCTAGTGTCGCAAAAGGATGTGCTGGGTCTCCCTCGTATTCTGTATCTGTCGTACCTACATAGGTTTTACCATCACGCGGAATAGCAAAGGCCATTCGACCATCCATGATATCGAAGTACACAGCTTGCTTTAACGGGAAATCCTTTTGATCCAGAACAATATGGACCCCTTTCGTGAGTCGTAATTGCTTTTTGTCTGTCACTTTATCCTTTTGACGGACTGCATCCACCCATGGCCCTGTTGCATTGACAATTTGTGCAGCATGTACTTCTATCGTTTTCCCTGTTACATGATCCTTTACTTGCACACCTACAAGCTTTTTCTTATGATATAAAAATTCTGTCATCTCTGCATAGTTCATGCATAATGCCCCATATTCCACTGCTTTTTTTAGTACTTCAATAGTTAGACGCGCATCATCTGTCCGATATTCAACATAATAGCCTCCACCAACCAGCTCATCTTGATTGAGTAAAGGCTCAAGTGCTGCCGTTTCCTGTGCACTTAGCATTGTTCTACGTTCATTCTTCTTGACACCTGCTAAGCGATCATAGACCTTCAAGGCCAATGATGTAGTTAAAGGTCCAAGTGAGCCTTTTTTATATAATGGTAGCAGCATCTTTTCAGGTGTTGTCACATGTACGGCATTATCGTATACAATTTCCCGTTCACGACCAACCTCTGCCACTACGCTTACATCAAATTGCTTTAAATATCGAAGTCCCCCATGAATAAGTTTTGTAGAACGACTAGATGTGCCAGCAGAAAAATCCTGCATCTCAATCAAAGCAACTGACAATCCTCTAGATGCAGCATCCAGTGCTATGCCTGCACCTGTAATACCACCACCAATGATTAAGACGTCAAAGCTATATTGTTCTAAAAAATGCATAATTTTAGGACGATGCTCAAATGAAAACATATCTTTTTCCCCCATCAGCTATGATTTAAATATTCTTGTAGCCGTTACAGCTCTTTGCCAGCCCTCATAAAGAGCTACTCCTGCTTCCGCATTCATTTTCGGCTGATACGTTTGCCCATGCATCCATAATGCAGACAATGCCTCTTGATTTGGCCAAAAATTCGTCGCAAGCCCTGCTAAATAAGCTGCTCCAAGTGCTGTTGATTCATTAAGCTTAGCTAGCTCCACCTTTAACTGCAAAATATCACTTTGGAACTGCATTAAAAATTCATTGCTTACCGCTCCACCATCTACTCGT
Source organism: Lysinibacillus sp. FW301-JW8 (assembly GCF_058788755.1). NCBI lineage: Bacteria > Bacillati > Bacillota > Bacilli > Caryophanales > Bacillaceae > Lysinibacillus > Lysinibacillus sp. FW301-JW8. Next base: position 134,607 of record NZ_JBYTBB010000002.1, on the reverse strand, counting down.
AGCACCTCAATAGGCGTACCCGCATCTTGCTCCATTGCATCAAGCACATCTTTTGTCTGATAGGCAAGTGATTCCAGTGTTGCACGAATAAAGTGCTCCTTGGATGTTCCTCGTGTTAAACCAAAAACGGCTCCTCTTGCATCGGTATCCCAGTAAGGAGTCCCTAAACCTACAAATGCAGGTACAACATACACACCATCCGTGTTTTCCACCTTACTCGCATAGGTCTCTGAATCCTCGGCTGTACGAATCATTCGCAAGCCGTCACGTAGCCATTGTATTGCTGAGCCTGCAACAAATACACTTCCTTCTAATGCATAGGTTACTTTACCATCAATTCCCCAAGCAATCGTTGTTAATAAACCATTTTCTGATTTAACAGCCTGCTCGCCTGTATTTAATAGCATGAAACAACCTGTGCCATACGTGTTTTTAGCCATCCCCTTCGTGAAGCATGTTTGACCAAAAAGCGCTGCCTGCTGATCCCCTGCTATCCCCGCAATCGGAATTTCCTCACCAAAGAAAATACTCGGCGCAGTATGTGTATAAATCTCTGAGGAATTTTTTACATTTGGCAACATTGACATTGGAATTTCTAACAATGTGCAAAGCTCTTCATCCCACTTCAAGTCATGGATATTGTAAAGCAAAGTGCGCGCTGCATTTGAATAATCTGTAATATGTGCCTTTCCTTTTGATAATCGCCAAACAATCCAAGAATCAATCGTACCAAATAATAAATCTCCGTTTTTTGCCATTGTCCGTGCGCCATCAACATGATCTAAAATCCATTTAATTTTTGTTGCTGAAAAATAGGCATCTAAACGTAAACCTGTTTTTTGCTGAAAGAGCTCCTCTAGGCCTTCTTGATTCTTTAAGTCATTCACAATGTCCTGTGTTTGTCGAGACTGCCAGACAATGGCATTGTATACTGGCTGACCTGTATGCTTATCCCATACAACGGTTGTTTCACGTTGATTAGTGATCCCAATCGCATGTACTTCACTAGCTTCATGCCCACTTTCTGTTAATACGGCTGCTATCACGGCAAGGATAGAGCCCCAAATTTCATTGGCATTATGCTCTACCCAACCAGCTTTCGGAAAGTATTGTTGGAATTCCTTTTGAGCTACATGAACAATTTTGCCCTTTTTATCAAACAAAATTGCTCTTGAGCTCGTTGTGCCCTGATCAATAGCTAAGATAAATTCACCCATTCATTCTCCCCCTTTGATACAGATCTACATAACCCGTTTAAACATTTTTTCCACTTCATAAGTTGTAAAATGAATGAGCACTGGCCGTCCGTGTGGGCATGTGAATGGATTGTCGGCATTTCGTAAATCATTCAATAGTGTTACCATTTGCTCTCTCGTTAAAAAATGATTGGCCTTGATTGATTTTTTACAGCTCATCATAATTGCCGCTGCCTCCCGTAATTTCTTAACGTCTGCCTTTTTCGTGGTCAGTACCTGTTCAATTAGATCTTCAATAATTTCCTGTTCTTCCCCTTTAGGAAACCAGCTAGGATGCTCCCTCACGACAAATGATGACTGTCCAAATTCCTCTAAAAATACCCCAACAGCCTCTAATTCTTGCCTATTCTCTCTTAATAGTAGTGCCTCATCAGCAGCATAGTGGAAGGTTAATGGCAGCAGTAAAGCCTGTCGTTCATTTGGATTCACCATACCAACCTTTTCTCGGAAAAATTCATATTTAATACGTTCCTGTGCTGCGTGTTGATCGATTAGATAAAAGCCATCCTCCATCTGTGCAACAATATATGTGCCATGAATTTGCCCCACTACTTCCAGTGAAGGAAATGGTTCTTTTGTAGAATTAACAATTGGTTCTTGCTGGGCTTCCTCAACTATCACATTTTGAATGGGTTTTTCCTCGATTAGCTGTGCAGGTTCAAAGCTTTCTTCAACAGGCGGAGGAAATGATTCTGGTATTGATTTTATAGGCTCTAGCATGCTCGATTCCTGAACGGTTTGCACATCATATAGCTTTTCTACAATGGCATTCATTTTCTCCACATCTAGCTTCGGGGTTGGCTTCCAGATATTTAACTGCTCTGTTGTAGACTTCACTATCTTTTCTTTCTTCTCCATTTGCGGCACTCTGATTACTTGGCGTATTGTTTCCCGAATAGTCTCCTCAATAAGTTTAAGTAGCTCTGGTTCCTTACTTAAACGGATTTGATGTTTGGCAGGATGGACATTGACATCTGTTAAATAGGGATCTCCCTCTATAAAGAGTGCTACGATAGGAAATCGCTCAATCGGCAAGTACGTATGATAAGCATCGACAATCGCTTTTTGCACTAAATAATGCTTGACCCAACGACCATTGACAAAGAGAGACATATAATTTTTCGAGGCACGTGTCACTTCAGGTAATGATACAAAGCCAGAAACTTTATAATCATGTGACTCCCCCTCAAAGGGCACCATTTTCTTGGCATTATGCACACCGTAAATAGCTGCTAATACTTGCTGCACGTCACCTCGTCCATTTGTTTGTAGCAACTGCTGACCATTATGTAGCAATCTAAACGCAATGTGTGGATTTCCGAGTGCAAGACGGTTCACCAAATCGATTGTATGTCCGAGCTCGGTTTGTATCGTTTTCATATATTTTAAACGTGCAGGTGTATTGAAAAATAACTGTGCCACTGTTATATCTGTTCCTTTTCTCAGTGGACCAGGCTTATGTGTCACCACATGCCCACCCTCCAGCTCTAAATACGTACCTGATTCCCCGTTAGATGTAATAAGTGTCATTTTAGAAACTGAAGCAATCGAAGCCAATGCTTCACCTCGAAAGCCCAGAGTACGAATGCGGAATAAATCATGCTCTTGATGAATTTTACTTGTCGCATGACGAGAGTAAGATATTAGTGCATCCTCTTCATCCATTCCACTTCCATTATCAATCACCTGAATTGAAGTGAGACCCGCTTCTAGTAAAAAAACATCGATGGACGTACTACCTGCATCTATGGCATTTTCCACAAGCTCTTTCACAACAGAGGCTGGTCTTTCAACTACTTCCCCTGCAGCTATTTTATTGGACAGCCATTCGTCCATAATTTGTATTTTTCCCATTGCGCATCACTCCTTTATTTTTTAGCATTAAGTAACTGCTGCTGTAGCTCATATAATATATTCATAGCTTGCATGGGCGAAGTGCCTAGTATATTGACTTTTTCTAAATTTTTCAGCACCTCTACCTCGACAGATGAAATCGGCTCTTCCTCTGAAAATAGCGTCATTTGAACGGGCTGTTCATTACTCTCTTGAGGTGTAGCTACTTCTTTCCCAGCCTCAAAGTTTTCAAGCAGCACACGTGCCCGCGATAAAATCTCCTCTGGCAATTGAGCAAGCTGTGCTACATGAATACCGTATGATTTATCTGCTGCACCCTTTTTGACCTTGTGTAAAAAAACAACTGTTCCATTTTTTTCAGTGGCTGACACATGAACATTTTGTAAACGTGGCAGTTCCCTCTCAAGTGCTGTTAATTCATGATAATGAGTAGAGAACAGCGTATTTGCTCCAATTTTATCATGGATATATTCCATCATGGATTGCGCAAGGCTCATGCCATCATAAGTGGAAGTACCTCGCCCAATTTCATCAAACAGCATTAAACTATTTTTCGTAGCGTGCACAATGGCGTGCTGAGATTCTAGCATTTCTACCATAAACGTTGATTGTCCTGCTGCTAAATCATCCGCTGCCCCAATACGTGTAAAAATCTGATCTGTAATAGGCAGTCTCGCTCTTTCAGCAGGCACATAGCAGCCCATCTGCGCCATAACGACAATCAGTGCAACTTGACGCATATAAGTACTTTTACCAGACATATTCGGACCTGTTATGAGCATCATATTATTATTTTCCTCAAGCACACAATCATTAGGCACATACATTTGCTTATTGAGCATTTTCTCCACTACAGGATGACGCCCTTCTATAATTTCTAAGGAGCGACCACCATGGAATTCAGGCTTCGTAAAGCGATACTTCTCAGAAACACACGCAAAACTTACTAACACATCTATCTCACTAATGCTTGCTGCTAGTGCTTGTACTCGTGGAATAAATGCCTTTAATTCATCACGGATTTCCACGAACAAGTTATACTCTAATGCTAAGCTTTCTTCCTCTGCATTTAAAATTAATGCTTCTTTTTCCTTTAACTCCTGCGTAATATAGCGTTCTGCATTCGCTAAAGTTTGCTTGCGTTCATAGCGTGTTAAATCAGCTAGGTGGATATTTGATTTCGTTATTTCAATGTAATAACCAAAAATTCGATTATAGCCGATTTTTAAGTTTTTAATACCTGTTTTTGCCCGCTCCTCTTGCTCTAACTGTGCAATCCAATCCTTGCCATTGCGTGAAGCATAGCGCAGCTCATCCAATCGTTCATCATAGCCGTCACGAATGACGTTACCCTCTTTAATTGTGATCGGTGGGTTATCTGTAATCGCATGAGCTAATAATGTCTCTACATCTGCGCATGTATCCAGTGCAGTGCCAAGTTGTTGTAAGGTTTCTTGATTGGCGCTTAGCAATTGTTGCTGAATGACAGGCACCTGACGTAACGAATCACGAAGCTGTGCTAAATCACGACCCCCTACATTTCCAAAAGCAACACGGCCCGCTAAACGCTCTAAATCATATACTTGCTTTAAGGAAGCCTGTAGCTCTGTTCGAACAAAATATTCTTCTAATAAATCTGACACAATGCCCAGCCTAGCCTCTATGGCTGAACGTGTAGCAAGTGGCTGATGTAGCCATTGCTTTAGCTTCCGCCCACCCATGGCAGTCACAGTATCATCTAATAGCCATAAGAGTGTACCTTTTTGATCGCCACCGCGTATTGATTGAATAAGTTCTAAATTACGCTTTGAACTAGAATCAATGCGTAAGTAATTTTTCATTTCATTATAGGTAAATGCTTGAATATGTGATAATGAACGCATTTGTGTTTGATCGATATAAGCCAGCAAACGTAGACATGCAACTTGTAATTTACCTGGTACAGCTTCTAAATAGTTTGTAGCTTTATCCATAGCCATTTCATCGTTTACAACAGATAATACGATTCCAGCATTTACTGCATGCTCCGCTAATAAAAGCAGTAAACTTTCTGTTACAATCAGTTCACGCACTCCATATGCCTGCATTTGTAGCAAAAGTGCCCGGCCATCTCCCTCGATGGAGGATACAACCGCTTCACCAGTGGAAAGATCTAAATAGGCATAACCAAACGTTATTTCATCAAGTTGCTCCGCTGCACCAATAAAATGATTGGATTTTCCTTCTAGGGATTTACCCTCCATTATCGTACCTGGTGTAATAAGCTGCACAACTTCTCGCTTCACTACACCTTTTGCTTGTTTTGGATCTTCTGTTTGCTCACAAATGGCAACCTTATACCCTTTTTGCACCAGTGTTTCAATATAATTTTTCGCCGAATGATGCGGTACACCACACATTGGGATACGCTCTTTTGCACCTGCATCTCGGCTTGTTAATGTGATTTCTAACAGTTGTGAGGCATTAATAGCATCCTCAAAAAACATCTCATAAAAATCACCTAATCTAAAAAATAAAAAGGCATCTTTGTAATCTTCTTTTACCTGCAAATATTGTTGCATCATTGGTGTATATGTAGTCATAGTTAAATTTCCCTCGCTCTTGCCAGATAGATATTTTTATTATAACAAAAGATACATGCGAAACGCTTCATTCATCTTTTTTAAGATGTTAGCGTTTCGCATGTATCAATAACTTATCGCTAAGAATATTATCTTGGTCTTTCATCAGGAAACGATGAGGACTCTAAAACATACCTTCCTTCTCCACTAGAGCTAGACGACGATGAGCTAGAACTGGAGCTAGAGGAAGATGAGGATGAACTCTCATCATTAAAGTTCCATTCTTCTTCAAAATCTAGTGGATGTACACTAATACAAATTGTCGTTTCTCCCATAACCTCTACAACTACTTCACGTTCAACAACGATTTCAAATTTCGTGCCGCATGGAGAAATGATAGCCTCTATGCAGTTTGGTTCTTGAACAACACGTACACGAACATCATCACCAGCACTCACATCACCATCTCTAAAATGAAGCTTCACTTTATCTTTATAGTGAACCGTTTCAGAAAACACTGCTGTTTTCGAATGATTACTATAGGCATACCATACATTAACATCAAATTTCCCTGATACTTCTACAAATTTACCGACTTTTTTTGCGGAGCAAGTATGGTTAATAACCCAGCATCCAAGAATACTTGTCGGTTTATTCGTTGGACTTAATGTTACTCGTTCTTCCGTTTTCTTCTTCCCTTTGGCAACTACTGCTCTCGTCACGATATGTCGTAAACGTTTCAGCGCAATTCCTCCTTCGACTCTTTTCACTCCATCATATGCAGGTGGCGCCCATTGGGTGAACATATATTTTTATAGAATTAAACTGCAGATCATATTCTTTTTTCATAGAATTTTATCTAAATGACTTGAAGATTGATGATTTACGGAATTGCAATAGAAAGAAAGCATAAAAAATAGCCCGAATAAAATCATTCGAGCTATGCTATGAACTGCCAGTATTATCTCTAGAATGTACTATTTATGAGCAGCTACCTGGTTTTGTATTGGCTACGTATGAGCCTGTTTCTCCACGTAGTACATCACCGCCAGTTGAACGTACAACCTCATTTGTCACATTGTTTGCAATAGTGTTCGAAACCAATTGTAGTAATTCGTTAACATCGCCTTGAGATTCTTTGAATTGCTGAACAACTGGAATTGCATTAATTTCTTCTTCAATTTTCGCAATTTTATCTTCAATTAATTTTAGCGCTTTTTCTTTTCCTAAGTGCTGGAAGTTAACAGCTTGCTTTTGTAAGCTCTTTAAACTTGCAATGCGCTCACGTACTTGCTGGTTTTCATTAATTTGTGCTTCTGCCTTTTTGAAGAATTCAACTTCTGGTGTATTGGCAATCATATGTGCAATTTCATGAGATTTCTTAATTAAATCATCTTTTGTATATAAAATTTGTGTCATTTATATTTCCACCTTTTCATTTTTTACTATTTCAACAAATTCACCACTTAATGAATACGAAGAAGCCTCAATTATTTTTACCTTCACTAATTGACCAATTAAATGTTCGGGTGCTTTAAAGTTAACGAGACGATTTTTACGCGTATATCCTGCTAAAACATCTTGGCGTCTTTTACTTGTCCCTTCAACTAATACTTCTACTATTTCACCCTTTAAGCCCTCTAATGATTTGCGAGAATATTCTCCTACAACCTCGTTTAATCGTTGGAGACGTTGTTTTTTCACTTCCTCAGGTACATTATCTACCATTTTAGCAGCTGGTGTACCCTCCCGAGGAGAATAAATATACGTAAAGGCTGATTCAAAGCCAACTTCACGAAATAAGGAAAGTGTTTCCTCAAACTGCTCCTCTGTTTCATTTGGATAACCAACAATAATATCTGTTGTCAGCGTCACTTCAGGAATAGCTGCTTTAATCTTTTCTACTAATTCAAGGAAATGCTCACGTGTATATTTACGCGCCATAATTTTTAATACGTCATTGGAACCAGATTGAACAGGTAAGTGAATATGCTCCACTAAATTACCACGCTTAGCAAGTATCTCAATTAAATGATCATCGAAATCACGAGGATGACTCGTTGTAAAGCGAATACGTGGAATATCGATTTTTCGTATTTCTTCCATTAAGTCCCCTAATCGATATTCAATATCATCAAAATCCTTGCCGTAAGCGTTGACATTTTGTCCAAGCAACATAATTTCCTTATAGCCTGCTGCCGCTAGTTCACGAACCTCGGCTATGATTTCCTCTGGACGGCGACTACGTTCCTTTCCACGTGTATAAGGTACGATACAATATGTGCAGAACTTGTCACAGCCGTACATAATATTTACCCAGGCCTTGATGGAGCCAAGACGTTTCTTTGGCAGATTTTCAATAACATCGCCTTCTTTTGACCAAACTTCGATAACCATTTCCTTAGACATATAGGCTTCTTTCAAAATGTTTGGTAAACGGTGGATATTATGAGTACCAAATACCATATCAACATGTGGATAACTTCTTAAAATTTTATTGACAACGGATTCTTCCTGTGACATACAGCCACAAACACCAATTAGCATTTCAGGATTTTTACGTTTATATTTCAGCAGGAAACCAAGCTCTCCAAATACTTTGTTTTCTGCATTTTCACGGATTGCACACGTATTCAACAACACGACATCGGCTTCCTCTATCTTATCCGTTGGCGTATAACCAAGCTGCATAAAAATCCCAGCCATTACTTCTGTATCATGCTCATTCATTTGGCAGCCATACGTACGTATATAGAAGGTACGCTCAACACCCATACCAGCAAATTCTTGAGCAATTTTAAAGTCCTTATGATATTTTATCTCTTCTTTCCCGCGTTTTTTTGCATCCTTTAACGAAGGGGCGGTAAAGACCGTTTCAAAATATTTACTATAATCCTTTTCAGGCTTGTCTTTATGTTTTGGTTGATTGACATGTTGATTAGCTAAGCGTTGTTCCTCATTCATTGCAATCAGGTAACTCCTTTCAAACGAAATCCATACATTTGAATTCCCATTTTACTATTATACTGAATAATTGCTACATCCTACAAGGTTTGCGTACTAAATGTCGTGGTTTAGACTTAATTACACTTCGCTCGATGAATCTATCTGTCAGATTAAGGGGGCTATCCTTCTGTTCGCTGTTTCTATCCGTTACTTCGATGATTCTATCCTATTTAAAACAAAAAATCACCGAAGATATCATCAACGGCGACCTTTATTATAATTCTATATATTGTTTGTGACGTTGGTTAAACCCAACAATTGATTGAACACCACAACTTTTTAGTAAATCTGTATTGGCAAATGTATGCTTACCTAAATCATCTGGGAAGTGTGCATCTGAGGAAACCGTAAAAGCTACACCATGCCTAAGTAATACTTCTAAGAAACGTGGGCCTGGACACATTTCCTTTACTGGATAGCGATAATATAAACCAGCATTTATTTCTGTCGCAGTTTGTGTTGCCACAAGTGCCTTTGCAATTCGTTCATACCAAGAATCAAGAAAAGCCGTATCTTTCACTTGATAGTCAAACACTTTAAAATTGTCCAAGTGCGCTACAAAATCGAACATATTGGAGTGGATCATTTTCTCAACCGTCACAAAGAATCGCTCATAGTTTTGTTGTAATGCAGCCTCATCCATATTCTCAAATATATATTGTGTTTGTGGGTTATCGAAGCCCCAGCCATCCACAAAATGAACTGAGCCAATTACATAATCCCATGGATATCTATTCAATAATGATGCTAATTCTTCCTCACCGCCAACAAAGTAATCTGCCTCGATACCAAGCTTTAAAGCAATTCCATGCTGAAACCACTTTTCCTTTGCACGAATAATTGCTGACACAAAATCATCCATACTTTCGGTCATCACATTATCTAGCCAATAACGCTGCACCTTTCCAATTGCCTCAGTGTTCTCTAGCTGCATATAATGCTCGAAATAGGTGCGCGTCTCCTTAAAGCGATATAAATGATCAACAATGCCAACCTCTCGCAAGCCTAGCTTCTTAGCCTGCTGTAGATATAAATCCAGCCATTGCTCACTATAGCAGCCGCTTTGCAGTCGATTTGTCAGCTGCTGCATTGTCTTTTCTATAAATGTCTTGGACCCTTTTCCAGCATCCTCATCTTTAAAATATGCCATTGCTTGAGAAGTGCGCTCTAGCCAACCGAAAGAGTATGGACCCTCCTCTAAATGTACATGGTAATCAATCATTAGCTTTTCCCTCCAGTGCATACCGTCCACTTTTCCTCGTAGGCCTGCCACTCTAGTGGACAAGCTATATCACAAAGAATTTCTGTACACTCCTCAATATAACAAATTTGATAAAAGGATTTACCATTTAATTTGGATGCATCCGCTAATAAATAATTCATTTTGCTATGATCAAGCATTTTTTTAGAAATCAATGATTCATCCAAATCATAATCGTAAATAACACCTTCACTTAAACCACCACAGGATAAGAACGCTTTATCAAAATTCATATTTCCTAACAGTTCTAACGTCATTGCACCTGCAACTGAGGACTGTCGTGGATTTGTGGTACCTCCTAGCAGAATAACTTTCCCTGTCATTCTTCGTTCTTCGATTGCTAAATTAAACTGTACAGCTGCAGCGATGGAATTAGTAACGACCGTAATATCATTAACCGCCATGATGAAATCAGCTATATGCACGGTCGTTGTCCCTGTATCAACAGCAATGGTATCCCCATCACAGATACGCCTTGCTGCCAAGCGTGCTATATTGCGCTTTGCTTCCTTTTGCATTTGAAGCTTGCGTAAAAATGCCGGCTCATTTCTAACATTTGTATATTTAATAGCGCCACCGTGCACTCGCGTTAATAAATGCTGTTGCTCTAGCTCATCAAAATCTCTACGTACTGTTTCTGGCGCCACCTGTAGCTCTTCTGCAATATTTGCAACAATAATTTTTCCATCCGTCTCTAATTGTTTTAAAATAAATTCGAATCGTTCAATTTTTGCATACGTCATGATAATGCAATCACATCTTCCCTTGCCACATAGCACATATATTTTTCATTTATTTCTATTAGTTGCTCTCGCTGATGAAGCTGCTCCATCGTAAAAAGGCATTCACCCTCAAACATTGTACGAATCACATTGCCGCTCATAAATGACTGCTTTGCCACACCAGCCATACATACATCCCCCTTTCTCATATCTAGATGGATGGCCTCTGGACGAATGGCAAACTTAGAGTAATCTTTGGGTAATGACTCGCCTATCATTTTCTCTAAAGTTTGGCGTGTAAAAACATTGTAATGACCAATAAAGCTGGCAATAAACTCACTTTCTGGTCTTGTATAGATAGCAGTCGGTGTTCCACTTTGTGCAATCATCCCATTATTCATCACAAAAATTCTATCAGAAACAGCCATGGCCTCCTCTTGATCGTGCGTGACTAAAATCATGGTAATGCCTAATTTTTGCTGAATATCTCTCAAATCTGCCTGCAGTTTCTTACGAATTTGAGCGTCTAACGCACTTAACGGCTCATCCAGCAGCAATACCTTTGGTCGAACAATTAACGCACGCGCTAGAGCTACACGCTGCTGTTGACCACCTGATAATTCCTTTGGGTAAGCCTGTGCCTTCTCTGATAAATGCACAATCTCTAGCATTTCTTGTACACGCTGTTCGATTTCAGCAGAATTTACTTTTTGCATACGTAAACCAAAGGCGACATTCTCCTTAACTGTCATATTAGGAAACAGAGCATAGGATTGAAACACCATCCCAACTTGACGATCCTTTGGTTGAACATCATGCATATCCTTTCCTTCAATAAGGATTTTCCCTGCAGATGCATCGGTTAAGCCAGCTACTATTCGTAAAATGGTACTTTTTCCACAGCCACTAGGACCTAAAAGCGTGATAAACTCACCCTTTTCGATACTCATCTCAATATTTGTCAAAACAGTGGATTGTCCATATTTTTTATGAAGACCTTCAATTACAATATAACTCATCCATTTGTAGCACCTTTCGATTGTTTCGTTAATCTTGCAATAACAAACGTTAATAACCCCATTAGAACGATATAAATGAAAACAACGGCACTGGCCATATGTCCACTTGTACTAAGCTTTTTCATTAAATAAATTTGCACGGTTTCAAAGCGAGATCCTACCACTAAATTAATCAATACAAATTCTCCAAATAGGACGGAAAACGATAATAACGCACCTGCAAATAAGCCAGGATAAACAGTTGGTAACAATATTTTGGTAAATGCTTGTAATTTAGAGGCACCCAATAACTGGGCCGCATCTAATAGCTGGCGTGCATCTACATTTCGCAAGCTATTGCGTGTTCCCTGATAAATGTAGGGAAGTATGCCAATCACATAGGCACCTAACACTACTAAAATCATAGATATGCCTAATTTACTATAAACACGGATTAATCCAACGGCTAAAATAATGCCTGGAAATGAATAGACCATGACAACTGCCACTTGAATCCACTTCTCATATTTTGGAAAATATAACACAATCACAAAGATAGCTGGAACGATGACAAGCAATGCAATTAAAACTGCCCCACAGGACAATAAAACAGAGCGCCCAAATGCCTGTATAAATTCAGCATCCTGAAATAATGTAGCCAGCCATTTAAAGGTAAGCCCCTCTGGCAAAATAGTCTTATTCCATTTCGTCGCAAAGGCATAAAGCATTGTCGCTACGACTGGCAACACTAAATACAGTGCAAGCAGGAGGAAAAATAAATCAGCAAAGCCTCTTTTTTTCATTATTATAGCTTCCTCCTTGTTTTTGAAATACTCCATTCACTTAACAGCATCGCCGTCACCATAGTTACCGCAAGTAATACGGCAATAGCACTTGCTAGCTCTGGCTGTGCAAAAATATCTCCTTTAATCAGCGAACCAATTCGTATGGCCACTAAATTGTAATTACTGCTTGTCAGTGCATAGGCTGATGCATATGCCCCCATTGCATTGGCAAAAAGTACACTAAATGTTCCAACAATCCCAGGAAGCATAACTGGAATGCCAATCTTTCGCCAAAACTGCCAGGTAGACGCCCCAAGCAATGCTGCTGCTTCCTTCCATTGTTGTTGAATTCCATCATAGATTGGGTATAGCAGCATTAATGCTAACGGTAGCTGAAAATAAATATAAATTAGTAGCAGACCACCCCAGCTATAAAGTGAAAAGGAGGAGAATGCATCGATACCCCATTTGTCGAATAGCAATGTAAACAGCCCACTATTTCCAAGCAGAACGATAAAGGCAAATGCCAGTGGAATACCTGAGAAATTGGATGTTAGGTTTATCAGTATTAAAATCTTCTCCCGCATTGACGCAGAAAACCTCATCATTGCATAGACGGCAAACAATGTAACGATTAATGCAATAACCGCTGAAATAACAGACAAGGTAATACTATTTTTAAAGCCTTGTAAAATGTAACCATTCGTCAGTACGGATTGATATTGTGCAAGTGTAAAGCCATCACTATTTTGAAAGCTTGTGATAAGCATATACAGCAACGGAACTAAGAAAAATAGCAATACAAGTACTAGAAAGGGAGATAGCCAGGCAATCGCTTGCCGCTTCGATATCAATACAATCAACTTCTTTCTATAAAATAATCGCGGCTGTTTCCTATAGCAATATTCGCGCCTCTAAGCCCTTTTTATCACTGTACAAGGCGCGAATATTTTATAAATACTAAACTCTTTTTAAGGAGTGTACGCCCTCAATTAATAGTGAAATCATTTCATCAGATGGCTCAATCCCTAATAAATAACAGCAAAGTGGCGCTATTTGAAGCTGTGGGACAATCTCATCCTTTATGCCCGCTTTCACTTGTCTGGATATTACAAACATTGGTACATGACGATCCTCAGCCGTCGTGCCTCCATGATTCCCATCACTCGTCATCCCATGATCTGCAGTGACAATTACCTCATAGCCCTGTGCCAAACATTTTGGAATGAATAGAGATAATAATGCATCGACTGCTAACACACGATTTCGATATTGTGAAGAGTCTGCTGTGAATTTATGACCGTCATCATCTACATTCATTGGATGAATATAGAGAAAATCGGGCTGCTTTTGATCCATCAGCCAAGCTGCATCGGCAAATAAATGACTGTCAGGATAATGATCCTCAAAGTAGAACAAGCCGTTTTCAATAGGTAGTTGTGTATCTATTTGTAGCCTGTCCTCCATATGCATAAATGGTGCTCGATTATAAAGCTCACTGACCCAATAGTAGGCTGCAGCAGCTGTTGTCAAACCATTTTCTTTCGCCAAATGAAATAGGCTATTTTGTGTGGATAAACGAACTGTCATATTGCTTGTGATACCATGCACAATAGGCGGTGTTCCTGTTAAAATCGTCTCATATAGAGGTCTTGATAATGATGGAACCTCTGAGCAAACCTTATAGCGTGCAGCAATTTTTCGTTCCACTAAATGATGCATAAATCCCATATGGGTACAGGCTGTATCAAAACGAAGTGCGTCTACGACAATTAATACAACTTTGTTATTTTGCATGAATTAATACCTGCTCCTGATAGAGTTGTGGAATCTGTTTTGTTGTTTCTTCCCATTTCTTTTGATCTTTAACTGGCTGTGCATTTTTGTACATGTCTGAAGGTAGTAGCAGTTGCTTCACATCGTCTGATAATTGAACCTTGTCACGAATCGGACGAGCATATCCTTTTGCTAAATTTTCTTGCCCTGCATCAGATAAAATATATTCACGCGCTAGCATTGCAGCATGAGGATTTTTAGCGTATTTGTTAATAATTGTTGCATAGCCTGATGTGACAGAACCTTCAGAAGGAATAACTACATCAAAGCGTTGCTCATCGATTTGATGTCGATAACCTAGCGCATTAAAATCCCATAGAATGGCTACATCAATTTCACCTTTTTCTAAATTCGCTACAGAAGGATCACCTTGTAAACGCCCCTGCTTTGCTAGGTCTGCAAAAAAGTCTATCCCTGGTTGAATATTCGATTCGTCGCCACCAAATGCCATCGCAGCTGCTAAAATAGCAAACTGGGCTTGGTTCGCAGTTAATGCATCGCCAATGCTGACATTATAATCGCCGTTTTTAAGATCCTCCCATGAAGTAGGAGCATTTTTGACATTGTTTTTATCTGTTATAAACGAAATAGTTCCTGTGTAACCCACAATCCAGTGTCCTTCATCATCCTTTGCCCAAGCAGGTATTTCATCCCAATAAGATGTTTTATATGGTAATGTTAAGCTCTTGTCCTGAGCAATTGGACCAAAGGCAATACCTACATCGCCAATATCGGCAGTCGCATCATCCTTTTCTGCCTCAAACTTTGCCAGCTCCTCAGCACTCGACATATCGGTATCCTTATGCTTCAGGCTATACTCCGTACCAAGCTCTTCCCAAGTTTCCACCCAGTTTGCCCATGTATCTGGCATACCGACTGAATTAACGGTTCCTTCTTCCTTTGCTTTTTTCGTAATTTCTTCAAGCGTTAAATCACTATTTACCTCCTTAGAACCAGATGAACTATCAGAACAAGCTGCCAACATTGAAATTGCTAATGCACCGATTAGACCTTTCTTCCATAACTTTTGAATTGCCATGAGTTGGAACCTCCATTTGTTTTTGTTTATTTTTATTTGCTTACAAACGTTATGTTATAAAACAAACATTAAGCAAGTATGGAGGGCTTTAAAATATTCGGTAAAAATTATTGAGGAATTATAAAATATATGAATTTTTGTTTTGCGAACAGGAGATTTATAAAGTTTAAAATGGATTGAAGTAGACTATTGGGGGAATCCAGTGGTGTATGCGCACGTTTTGAAAGCATTTGAAGACGTGCACACACTCTAGATTATTCGGAAAAACCAAGAAAATCTGCATATGTATGCGGCTCATTTTCCTTTAGAATTGTTAAAAATGTAAAGGCAAGCTGGACAACTGACCACCATCTCATATTGTAGGTTATCTCAAAGTGAGCCGGCTCGAAAGTAAAAACATCCTGAAAAATATCAAGAGGATCAATTTGCTCATCTTTTAAAATAGATAGAAAACCTAGAAATAACGAATGATCTTTCACTTCGATTATTTTTTCATCAACAAGTGTGTCAATGTTTTCCGGATGCTGAAAATTACATTGTGTCGCAACATAACGCTCTAAATCTTGAGCACGCTGCCTTTCTTCACGTTCTTTTTTCTTTGCAATAAAATCAATGACGTTACTCACGTGCATCGCCTCTTCTTTTTTCTTTTATTGTAGCATTTTTCAGATGAAGATTGTCTGTACTGACACCAGCTATTTTTATGGAAGTCTATAGCACATCAGCCTAAAGGAAAGACAATTTTTTAACGTTTTACAGCTTTATAAAAGTCAATTAGATGAAGGATTTAATTAGCAAATTAAAATATACAAAGTGTAAGGAGGCAATTCTTAAACAGAGAAACACTGAAACAATTCCTTTTTAAGGGAATGGTCTGAGGGTTATAAAACTGCACTTTCGTATCATTTAGGTTAAACAAATAAAAAATATGGGAAAAATTTATTTTTATATATTTTTCAACCTTTATCTAGTGAAATTATCTTGCTGAAGAAAACTTATTCATTGGGGGAAAATATTTAATTGTGATACGTTTCTCCATCTATATGATGGGCTTATCAAATATAAAGACCGATACAGCCATATCCTCTTCAACCTTTATATCAGAAAATAAATGAAGAAGCTTTGAGTCGACAAGCTCTTCCATTCCTTCAGGGACTTGCACCTTATAGACCTCCTGAATCATTTGAGTTCTAGCATTATGAATTACTTTTTTACCTTCTTCAGATTGAATGATAAATTTTTCGGTTGGTGTTAGAATGCCATACATAGTAGTGACAGCCATATTCTCCACGAAATGAGTATAAATTCTCTCCGGTCCTTTTCCATAGAGCTCTTTACGAACCTTTCGTACAATTTCATTAAATGCAGTTTCCTTTTTCTTCATGTTCTCGCCCTCCTATTTATTCAAAACTATACATCAAAATTGTAGAAAAATTAAATTACTTAATATCTATCTTGTTCTTTTTAAACAGAGTAGTATAATGAAAGAAATGCACATAGTTTAGACACTCTTTTAAATGGAATTCTAATAAAACCTTTTGTTAGAACGCTATTTATGTTTTTCAAATGGATTGATTCATTAGTAGGAATTGCTAATTGATTACTCCACTACAAGGTCCTTTTACAGGACTTCTTGTGGTGGAGTTTTTTTGTGTGGAAATTTAACTTGCACATTTTATTTTCTTAGTGGTACTTCCTACTAAAAATAATAAGGAGGTTTTTGAAAGCATGTCTTGGATTGTCCTACATTTTATTGGCATTATTTCTTATGCAGCAACTGGAGCATTTATTGCTCTTGAAGCAAGATTTTCTTTTATCGGCGTATACGCATTAGGCTTTATCACGGCCTTTGGGGGAGGACTGATTCGAAATTTAATTATTGGTGTCCCTGCTACTGAACTTTGGGAGCATTCCGCTATTTTAACGGTGTTAATAACATTGACAATCATTGTATTAATCCCACTAAAGTGGATTGATCATTGGAGACGGTGGGGGTTATTTTTTGATTCCATCGGACTTGCTTCCTTTGCTCTTCAAGGAGCAATGCTAGCCAGCGAGGTTTTTTCCAATGATTTAGGCGTGATGATTTTGGCAGCATTGTTTACTGGTGTGGGTGGCGGAATGATTCGAGATGTTATCGCTGGTCGAAAGCCACTTGCATTGAAGGAAGAAATTCACGCCATTCTAACAATTTTGTGTGCAATTTCTATTTGGCTTGGATGGAGCTCTCCCCTTGAGCTCACGCTTATCGTTCTTATTGTAATCACAATCCGTATGTCTGCCATTCGCTACAATTGGAGACTACCCCTGCCCTGTCATTATGATGAGGATAATAAAATTTAGATGCCTTTAAACTTAGTATTGCTTTTTAAGAAGGCTGTTGGCACGCTAGATGGAGCAAGGGTTTTGGACACATAAAGCAGATGTCAACTTTTTCCCCTGTAGTTGACATCTTTTGTTTGGAGAAATGCTCATGAATAAAGATACATGGTATACAGGCTGGAAGAAAAGCGCCTTGCTTATGGCGTTTCACAAAATAGATTAGCGATAGAGGTTGGTATGCCAGATAGTATGTGAGTGACATATAGATGTAAACTTAGTGCATTTAATGGAAAGGCTGTTTAATTATAAATAACTTTTATGGTCTCTCACCATTGAGGAATGTTAATTATTTTCTTTAAACGCCAATCAGCGCATATCACCTATATATCTGTAACGCTACGCTGTCTGAAATAAAGATAAAAAAAGAATAAATTAGCACTACGCTAATTCACTCTTTTTTAAGACAAATTGGAATCGTAATTGTTACCTTACCTCCACCAGACGTTGAATCATTTTCGAGTGTCAACGTTCCACCATGTTTAGTAATGATAGATTGGGCAATATAAAGTCCCATTCCATGATGATTTGCTGACTTTCTACTTGGATCTCCTCGATAAAACTGCTTTGTGGCTTCCTTTAAATCTTTTGCTGAAAAACCAACACCACTATCTACTACAGTAAAATGAACGAAATTCATCTCTCCTTGAACAATAAATATGACTTTGCCTCTATTTGGCGTATGCTCTACTGCATTGACAATCAGATTTAACATAGCTCGATAAAAAAGCTCTTCATCTATAAAGATTGAAGCTGGAAGATTGTCTTTTTTAACAATCACTTCAAGATTTTTTTCTAAAGAAAGAGCCTTTATTTGATGTTCTAGCAATAGAATAAATCCATCCACCTCTACATTCATTTTTTCACTAACAATTCTTTTCTCCATTTTCGATATATCTATTAGCTGTTTTGTAAACTTTTCAATTTCCATCGTATTTTTTAAAATATAGTCATTATATTCTCTTTGCGTCTTATCTTGGGCAGTGTCCTGTAAAAGCTCCGCGTTTCCTCGAATAATGGTAAGAGGCGTTTTTAAATCATGAGCAAGAGCTGATATTTGTTCTCTGCGAGCTCGCTCTAATTCCCATTGCTGCTTTAATGAGTTGTTTAGTGCTTCCTTCATCTGCTCCAATGAGATGGATATATCATCTATTTCACGAATCCCTGTTGGATTTATACTAAAATCCAAATTTTGATTTTGTATTTTTTCAATAGCTTCCTGCAAGCCAAACATTTTCTTCTTTAGATTTCTGCCGAAGTGGACAGCAAGGAAAGTTGCTAGCGCTATTATTCCAATTATAAATAATATAATTTCTAATAATTGAGGATTAGGCAAATATTTTCTTAACACCGGTGACTGATACTGTGGTACTAAATAATAGCGTAAAATACAAACCTCATTTTCTCTCTCTATCACCGAATAAAATTGAGAGACACCCTGAGTTTCTCCTTTTTTCATGACATTCCAAGCCTTAAAAGCTTCCTTTTCAGAAAGATTCCCAAAAAGAAACTGCCCCTTTTTCGAAAAAACCGCGTAGTCAACAAGGTCTGGAATCATCTCAGGATTGACCGAGCTACTACTCGCAATCCGATCCTTTGAAAGTGAAATCTGTGTTTCTGCATAATTGGCTGGTAAAACAATATTTGCAGAAAAGGTCAATAAAAATAAACCAAATAATACTACTACTAGCAGAATGGTGCCTAAGCATAACAATAGGAGATAACGAAGGAAAAAGGTGTAAAGGCGAGTTCCTTTTGTGTGCTTCAATGTCTCCATTTATAACCGATCCCCCAAACAGTATCAATCACGTCTACATCAAAGACATGAAGCTTCGAACGAATATTTTTAATATGCTCAGTGATTGCTGTACTGTCACTTTTTCCATCATAGCCAAAAACCGCTTCATAGATCCTTTCTTTCGAAAAGACCTGTCCCCGATTACGAACGAGAAATTCACATATTTCATATTCACTTTTCGTTAGCATTACCTTCTCCTCTTCGACAAACAGCTCTTTTCCAGACAAATTAATATGAACTTTCTCTGCATAGAGGATGTTACGTCTCTCTCTTTTTTCACGTCTCAAATGGGCATTGATCCTAGCACGAAGCTCTCCAATGCCAAAGGGCTTAATGATATAATCATCTGCGCCCAGACCAAGACCATACATTAAGTCCTCCTCTAATGATTTAGCCGTTAAAAAAAGGATTGGGCAATCTACAGCATGACGAATTTCTCTGCATAATGTAAACCCATCCATTACTGGCATCATCACATCCAGTAATAGTAAATCAAAGGTGCCGAGATCCATTTTATTCACTTCTGACGCATCAGTGATAGCTGTTACTAAATGCTCATCTTTTGCTAATGCATTTTTTATCAAGACTAAAATATCTCTTTCATCATCTACCGCTAAAATTTTTGCCATATGTTTCTCATCATTTCCTTTAGTAACTAATTTTCAGATTTTCGGCCCTCCCATTTCCAGAACCATAAGCAAGAAAGCATGAATACCAGTAATGTTCCAAATCCACAAGCAATAATACCTGCCTGTAAGCCTGCTTCCATTATTGATACATTAGCTCCAGATGCCTTTAATGTCCATAATTCTACGAAGTGGCCACCCCAACCATAAGGTATATATGACCAGATATCATCCCCTAGTCCAGTAAGCAGCAACGCTACTAAAAGTGCCTCCACAATCCCTAGTCCAATTGAGGCTCCCTTTCCAAAATGAAGACTAATAAATAAATGCAAAATATATAAACAGGCATAACTAGCAAATAAAATACATCCAACTATTAAATAAAATTGGTATCCAAGTGTATCTTCATGTAAGAGTTCGATAAAACCAATACTAAAAATACCAATGGACAAGACAATCGCTCCAAAGCTAAACAATAATAATAGAAAGAGCTTACTAATAAATGTTACGATTTTTCCCCTACTAGCTGTTAACATCTCCTGAAAATGACCTGCAATTGCCTCTTGCTCCGATGCCATTGCACAAACTAATCCAATAATAATAGGAAATCCGCAAGAGAGTGCCTGAAAATAAGCTGATACTTTCCAATCAAATATCCATGGCGAATAGGAATAGTATGCTAAAAATAGAGTTGAAATAATGATAGGTACTAGCAGATGAATGAGTAAAAAAGGTGTTCTTTTTGTTTTAAGAAGCTCTGCCCTAAGCAATCTTATGAATACCATCACTATTTCTCCTCCCTCTTTTGAAACCAACGAGCGGTAAAAAGGCTAATGAAGACAAACCAAATGAGTACAATTAGAATTCCAGGAACAATCACCGACATGCTTAATAATGGGCTGTCCTCAGGCACTGGTAAACCATTCGGCAAAATTTCTAGTGTTGGACAAATTAATCTTGCTGTAATGGCATAAGGAACACTATACCAAAATTCACCATCAGCAAATGCAACCATTCCAGCTATATTACCGACTAAATTAATTAAAATTGCCATATACGTTCCTAATTTTGCCGAAAGGAATAGACAAAGTGGGATTTGCCATAAAAAAGATAAAAATATTAATAAACTACCTGCCAGACTTTTTGCTATAGGAAAGCTATTGCCGAAAACTATGCCACCAACAGTAATACCTGTAAAGAAAATAATTGTAGTTAATAACAACCAGGCACTACATGCAAGTATTTTGCCAAACCAAATCTTCTTCAGGTCAATAGGCATTGCGAGAATGCTATGATATTTTAATTTCGCATCTTTTTCTACTGCTAACGCACAACATATTGTCAGTGCACCCGGCAAGAGCATTGAATACCACCAATTATAACCACCCTTTTGAAAAAAACTCCCTCCCATTAAAACTGCGCTCAATAACAGAGTCACGATAGGTGCAAGCCAAACTAATTTAGGAATAAAAGTATTTTTCCATTTTAATCTTTCAGCCTTTACTATGGAAATCATACTAATTGCCTGCCTTTCTATTAGCAGACACTACCTGCATAAATAATGATTCTAATTCCTGTCCCCGTGGTGCAGCTCCCTGATAGCCTAATTTACCTCCTGCGATGATGCCAATTTCATCTACTACCTGCTCTACCTCTGAAAGGATGTGGCTAGATAATATGACTGTAATACCTTGCTCTGGAAAAGATCGTATTAGTTTTCTTAGCTCTTGAATACCAATTGGATCAAGTCCATTCGTTGGTTCATCAAGAATTAAAAGCTTTGGATAGTTTAAAAGCGCAATGGCTATTCCTAAACGCTGTTTCATCCCCAAGGAAAATTGCCCAGCTCTTTTTTTTCCTGTATTGGTTAAATCAACAATCCTTAATACTTCATCAATACGTGATGCTGGTAATCCAAGCGCAATCGTTCGAACCTTCAGATTTTCTCTTGCCGTTAAATTTTCATATAGGGGAGGTGTTTCAATCAATACACCAATATCTTGTAAATCATTGCGGTTCCATTCATGTCCATTAAAAATTATTTTACCTGTATTTGGACGCAGCATACCAGTCATCATTTTTAACGTTGTTGATTTTCCAGCACCATTAGGACCCAGTAAGCCGTA
The DNA here is from genome assembly GCF_058788755.1 of Lysinibacillus sp. FW301-JW8. Lineage (NCBI taxonomy): Bacteria > Bacillati > Bacillota > Bacilli > Caryophanales > Bacillaceae > Lysinibacillus > Lysinibacillus sp. FW301-JW8. Next base: position 112,360 of record NZ_JBYTBB010000002.1, on the reverse strand, counting down.
GACAGTATTGCGTGGTATTGTCAGCGACAAATTCTCTACAATTTTTTGCCCCTTAAAGCTTTTACTCAGATTATCCGTTTTTAAAATAATATCATCCATTTGAAGTCATCATCCTTTCGATGACTATAGTGTAGAAAATGATTATAAGGATTTTATAAGGATTGAAAATTTTTATTGCTTCCTTCTTCCTTCCAAAATAACGGGAAAATTTGAAACTTTCATCTAGATAATTCGTATGAAAGATAAGGATTAAAAAGGAGGAGATGGTCTTGAGAAGGGGTAATTGGATTGCTAGCTGTTTATCACTCTTATTTATAGGCTTGTTTGCTGCAGGTTTTTATACTTTTAATGATATACAAATAGAAAGCACCTTTAAAATTGATGAACAAAATATTATGGAGAAAAACGGAGAGCGCTATCTTGTAATTGATGAACGGGAGTTAGCTCTATCAAAGGATTTTTACGACAAAATCGAATTAGAAAAATACAACGAATACAAAATTAAGTATGTGTATAATCGTATTAAAAAGAATGATGGTGAAGTTGTAATGCTGAAAAGATATGGTGAACAGCCTTGGGGGCAATAATCGGGCTCTTGTTGATTTTTGACATACAAAAAGCGTATTTAAGATGCATCTTAAATACGCTTTTTAATTATCTACATGAATTCTTTAACCAATTCATTAAAATCATTTTCATTCATGTTAATATCAATATCTGTTAATGGTAGCTCTGAATAGCCTGGTACTTTTTCTTGATATGAGGCTGTTTCAGTATCCTGATAAATAATACCTGTTACTAAGCCCTCATGCTCCATTACCGTACGCATTGCCATACCTCGGTCTGCATTATCATAGTCCTCAATATCAGCAAGCTTTGTTAGGTTCTCTTTAAACCAATCGTAAGTGTTTACTTTGTTGTATGTTACACAAGGTGAAAATACGTTGATGAACGAGAAGCCTTTATGATTAATGCCCGCTTCTATTAATGCTGTTAATTCTTTAATATCTGTTGAGAAGCCTTGTGCTACAAAAGTTGCACCACTTGTTAATGCTACCTCTAATGGTTTTAATGATGGCTCAATCGCTCCACCTGGCGTAGATTTTGTAATAAAGCCTACCGCTGAACGTGGAGATGTTTGGCCCTTTGTTAAACCATAAATTTGGTTATCCATAACTATATAAGTAATGTCAATATTACGGCGGATGGCATGAATTGTATGACCCATACCAATCGCAAAGCCATCGCCATCACCACCAGAAGCAATAACATGTAAATCACGGTTCGCCATTTTTAAGCCTTGTGCAATCGGTAATGCACGACCATGAATACCATGGAAACCATAAGAATTAATGTAACCTGAAATACGGCCTGAACAGCCAATCCCAGAAATTACAGCTAGCTCATTTGGTTCAATGCCAACGTTCGCCGCAGCGCGTTGTATAGCTGCTTGTACTGAGAAGTCGCCACAGCCTGGGCACCAGTTTGGTTTTACTGTATTTCGAAAATCCTTAAATGTTGCCATTAGTGAGTCAACTCCTTCACACGATTTTCTAATTCACCTGGCAAGAATGGTGTACCATTGTATTTTGTAATAGTCTCGATCTTATCGTGACCACCAACATTCATCTTCATAATATTTGCTAATTGACCAGTGTAGTTATTTTCTACAACGATTACTTTTTTCGCTTTCGCTACAAGAGGTGCTACCTCAGTAGATGGGAATGGATGCACTAAACGAATATGTGCATGGTTCACCTTCATACCTTGTGCATTTAATCGTTCTTGTACTTCCTCAATAGCTCCACGAGTTGAGTTAAAGCCCACTAATAAAATATCGGCTTCTTCGTGTGGTGCATTTACGTATACTGGATTATCAAATTTCAGTGCAGCTAGCTTACGGAAACGTTTATCCATTTGTGTTTGACGATTACCAGTCGCTTCAGACGGTTTACCTGTTTCATCATGCTCGACACCTGTTACATGGTGAATACCGTTTAATGTACCAGGTAGCACACGCGGTGAAACACCGTCTTCTGTATTTTCATAACGTTTGAAGTAGGCTTTATCTGCCGCTTCTTCAATATCATCAGCGACGATTTTACCGCGACGAATTTCTATTTTATTGTAATCAAATGGTTCAACAGATTGTTTACCTAGAGATAATTGTAAGTCTGTCATTAAAATAACGGGTAATTGTAATTCCTCTGCAATGTTAAAGGCTTGGATTGTATCAAAAAATGCTTCCTCCATTGTAGATGGTGCAATTACTACTTTAGGAATTTCACCATGTGTACCATATAACATTGCCATTAAATCTGATTGCTCTTGTTTTGTTGGTAATCCTGTTGATGGACCGCCACGCTGTGTATCAACAACAACTAGTGGCTGCTCTGTCATACCTGAAAGTCCTATTGCCTCCATCATTAATGAAAGACCTGGACCAGCTGAGGCTGTAAAAGAACGAACACCACCAAAGTTTGCACCAATTGCCATTGTCGCTGCAGCAATTTCATCTTCTGTTTGAATAACTGTACCACCAAACTTCGGTAATTTTTTAATCAGATATTCCATAATTTCAGAAGCTGGCGTAATTGGATAGGCTGCCATAAAGCGTGTCCCAGCTGCAAGTGCGCCAAGTGCTATAGCGTCATTACCAATCATAAACATACGGCGCTTCCCATCTGCTGGTGCTAATTCCCATTCACCTACACGCTCACCTAATAGGTCATTCATGATTTGTCGACCACGTGCAATGGCCTCCATGTTTTTCTGAACAACTTCTTCACCTTTTTTACCAAAAATATCATCAACAACATTTTGGAATACTTCGTTTTCTAAATTTAACAATGAAGCAGTTGCTCCAATTGCCACCATATTTTTCATTAATGAAGTACCTAACTCTGCTGCTACTTCCGTAAATGGTACTGCAAATAATGGTGCCTTAGAATCTTCTGGCTTCACTGGCTCAAATTTTGAGTCCGCTAAAATAATACCTTTTTCTGTTAATTCTTTATAATTAACATCAATTGTTTCTTGGTCAAACGCTACTAAAATATCTAAATCATCCGCTATAGATCGTACCTCTGTTGGACGAACTGTAATCTTATTATTCGTATGGCCACCTTTAATTCGAGAAGAGAAGTGACGATAACCGTATAGGAAGTAACCTAAACGATTCATTGCCATTGAGAAAATCTCACCTGTACTTTCAATCCCTTCACCCTGTTGCCCACCGACTTTCCATGAAAGCTGATGTAACATGTCAACAACTCCTTAAATCCAATGTATACTACTATTTTTCCTTCATAAGTTTAACACGAAGAAACGGTCTGCACTATTGTTATTCCACGATTTAACCGAAAATCAGACCTTTGACTGAAAATCCTGTTCAATAAATTGTAATTATCAAAATACTTAAATTAAAAGGTAATTTTAGGAAGATAGGCGCTCTTTATCCTACTAATCAGTCATATGCTAGAGATTACTCTTCCGCTGAACTTCTGAGCAGATAATTTATACCTGATGCTTCAATTTCGGTTCAGATTAATTAAGCCCATTAATGCAGTATAAAAAATTAACTTACTAATTTCAAGTGACAGTTAACATGTTAAGGATGAGTAATTTCCCCGAAATTATGTAATTAGATGTTCCTGTAGCATAATGAAAAAATGCCCAGCACTTTAAAATGTGCAAGGCATTTTACTTCATTCCATTTTTATCGATTACGTTTTTCTACTAGAAGTTTCAAGGCTGTACGTTCCTCACCAGCAATTAAAATATCGGCAAACGCCGGTGCGCAAATTAAATCTGTGCCACTTGGCGCTACAAATCCGCGTGCAATGGCCACTGCTTTCACGGCTTGGTTAAGTGCACCTGCCCCAACTGCTTGCATTTCTGCCTGCCCTTTTTCTCTGATTACCGCGACTAATGCACCTGCAACTGAATTTGGATTAGAGCGTGATGATACTTTTAATGAATCCACAATTATTCCTCCCCGTTTCGCGAATAGTGTTTACGCTCAACAACTTGTGTCCCCCTTTTTGGATCTCAAGTTATTGTCCGTAGGTCATTTTATGCTCGGTAAGAAGAAAATAGACTATTTTCATTTCTGATATATTGCAAACAATCAAAAAAGAATGACTTTTCATTGTCAATTTGAATAGAAAAAACTATCGTGCATTTAGAGCATACACAATAGTTTCTTCCCTCATCCTTGAAACGGATAATCTTCATTTATATAGATTCGCTCACAATGTAGTGCTTTTCCTGTTTGATTATCTATGTCTACAAAAAAACCACTTAGCACGTCACGACCTTTTTTTGGCACCTCAAAACGTGATGGCATATTTGTTTGAAATTTATAAATAACACTTTCCTTCGTCATTCCTAGAATTTCATCGTAAGGACCTGTCATACCAACGTCTGTAATATAGGCTGTTCCATTCGGATAAATACGTGCATCAGCTGTCTGTACATGGGTATGTGTGCCTACGACTGCCGACGCCTTGCCATCTAAATGCCAACCAAGCGCAATTTTTTCACTTGTTGCCTCCGCATGAAAATCCACAAATACAAGCGGTGACGTTTTATGTGCTTCCTCGATTAATTTCTCTGCCATCGCAAATGGGTCCTCATGAGGGGGTAAAAACACACGACCATGCAGATTAATAACAGATAAAGTCACACCGTTCTTTGAAATCTGTACCATCCCTTTACCAGGAGCCTCAGTTGAGAAATTTGCAGGACGAATCAAATAATCCGCATCATCAATAAAATCAAAGATATCTTTATTATCCCATGTATGATTTCCCATCGTAATGACATCTACACCCATTTGTAATAAGTCATTATAAATATTATGAGTAATTCCACGGCCTGCCGCCGCATTTTCACCATTTGCAATCACAACGTCTAGATTCCACTTTTTCTTTAAACGCGGTAAATATTTTTCTACTGCGTCTCTGCCAATTGAACCAACAATATCTCCTATAAACAATACTTTCATTTTTACATACGCCTCTTTCTATCAATTACGCCGCCATTTTATTGGAACAAGTTGTTGCTCTGCAAAGCCCTTTTTAATGGCTAGCTATATAACATCATTAATTGTAACCTCAGTAAGAGCATTAAGCAAAAAAATATGAAATATAATGATTACAACGTTAGTCCTTAAATCGGAATGGCAATCAGAGGGTGCGGGTGTAAAGTGAAAATAAAGTTACTTAATTTTGATTTAAAAATATAAGGGCCCCGCTACAAATTATATTGTAGTAAGGCTCTTTAAAGTTGTTTAATTCTTGCTCAACTAAAGCATTCCGTTAGTCCAATAAGTTTATTCTCCCTTATTTAAGGGCAGAATTTATCTTAGCGTTTGAAATCCACTTCAATTTCTCCACGTTCTGAATAAAAAATGACTCCATCCTCTGTCCATTTCGCATTATCTACTCCTAATGCCTTTAAACCATCAGGTGTTTCCTCACCGTCATAACGAATAAAAAATAATACTGGTTTATTATTTAATTTTTTTAAAATTCCCTGGAAAATCGTTGGTCGATAAAAGTAATAAAAGTGAGTTGTCTCTCCTAATGTAACGTTTCTATGTTCGATTATCAATGCATCTTCACCTATTGGAGAATCAATGCGGTTAACATCAAATTCTGCGAACAAATAAGCTAACTAAATTCCCAATATAAATAGAATGCTAATAATTGATACTAAAATGACTATATAGGTTCTTACTTTAAGAGAATTCGCAAACAGATAAAAAGAAGTCAGTGTAAGTATGGCAGGAAATAAAAAACCGTATCCAATGCCTACTAGAATATAAAAATAATAATTATTACTCTTTAATAAAAATATAAGCAAATCAAGGGCTATAAGAATTTCACAGCTAGTCTTTTTATGTTTTCTTTTATCCTATCCAATCTTCCCCTCCTTATAGAAGGGTCTAGAATTAAACTTCTTTATTATCTCTTAACAGCAGTTTTCCAAATTAACCCAAATTTTACTTTCCATGAGCTTCATCTCCATAAGACTACAATTTAAGTGATTCAAAATAATCCTAAGAAACTAATGGTAACGCACTTATCTAGACAATTTGTCATAGATTGCGCATGCATTGGCAGTAAAAAAGAGGTCTCCCTAGATTTTCATCTTGAGAAACCTCTAACATTCAATATTATTTCGCGTACTCCACAGCACGTGTTTCACGAATGACAGTAACTTTGATATGACCTGGATAATCGAGCTCTTCTTCAATTCGCTTACGGATATCTCGTGCTAAGCGATGTGAAGCCAAGTCATCAATTTTTTCAGGTTGGACAATAATTCGAATTTCACGACCAGCTTGAATAGCATAGGATTTTTCTACACCTTCATAGCTTTCAGAAATTTCTTCTAATTTTTCGAGTCTGCGGATATAGTTTTCGAGTGTTTCACTACGAGCACCTGGACGAGCAGCCGATAATGCATCAGCTGCAGCCACTAAAACCGCGATGACAGATGTTGCTTCTGTATCACCATGGTGAGAAGCAATACTATTAATGACTACTGGATGTTCCTTATATTTTGTTGCTAATTCCACACCGATTTCGACGTGGCTACCTTCAACTTCATGGTCAATTGCTTTACCAATATCATGTAATAAGCCTGCGCGACGAGCTAATGCTACATCTTCACCAAGTTCAGCAGCGAGTAAGCCTGCCAAATATGCGACTTCAATTGAATGTTTTAGGACGTTTTGTCCATAGCTTGTACGATATTTCATACGGCCTAAAATTTTCATTAAATCAGGATGTAAGTTATGAATGCCAATTTCAAATGTTGTTTGCTCACCTGTTTCACGGATTTGTTCATCCACTTCACGACGAGCTTTTTCCACCATTTCCTCGATTCGAGCTGGGTGAATACGGCCATCCTGTACAAGCTTTTCAAGTGCAAGTCGAGCCGTTTCACGACGAATTGGATCAAAGCCAGATAAAATAACAGCTTCTGGTGTATCATCAATAATTAAATCTATACCTGTTAGCGTTTCCAATGTGCGGATATTTCGTCCTTCACGACCAATAATTCGACCCTTCATTTCATCATTTGGCAAGTTCACGACAGATACCGTTGTTTCTGCAACGTGGTCTGCAGCAAAACGTTGTAATGCTAATGATAAAATTTCACGTGCTTTTTTATCTGATTCTTCTTTCGCACGTGTTTCTGATTCCTTCGTCATCACAGCAATATCAGTTGCTAGCTCTTTTTCTACTTCCCCTAAGATAATAGTCTTTGCTTCATCTCTAGTTAAAGCAGAAATTCTTTCTAGCTCTGCTTTTTGCGAGGCAACGAGCTCGTCCACTTTGCTTTCCATCTGTTCAATATGCTGTTGTCTTTCGGCAAGAGCTTGTTCTTTACGCTCTAAGCCTGCTTCTCTCTTATTTAGAGCATCATCTTTGCGATCAAGATTCTCTTCTCTTTGCAATAAACGGTTCTCTTGTTTTTGAAGTTCTAAACGACGTTCACGAATGTCATTCTCAGCTTCAGTACGAAATTTGTGAGTTTCATCTTTGGCTTCAAGTAGTGCTTCTTTTTTCAATGCCTCCGCTTCTCGTTTTCCTTCTTCAACGATTGTTTCAGCAACATGTTTAGCACCAGTGATTTTTGAGTCATTCACTTTTTTCATGTAGATATAGCTAACAGCGGCACCAACGATGATTCCAAGCAAAGCGGAGATGATAGTAATTCCATCCATATGAACACCTCCTCTTGCTATTTGGGTAATACAGTTTCAGTCGGCGCATACATCAATTTCGCCTTGGCGTAATTACGTCCGGATTTTGAATCGGCCTATGCCTGCCAGGATGCGAAGGTTTTAGGCAAACATCCTTCTATTCATTGCTTTCAAAATCTGTAACATTCACCGGAGGCTTTGGGCCAACATGATGTTGGTCACTCAGTCGTTGCCACAGGACGTGGCGTTCTTAGACTGAGTTCCTATATTTCAGTAGATGTTTAAACACTCACTGAAAAGGAACCACATCCCATTCATCTCATCACCTTCAGAGGTGGGAGTTTTATACTGAATGAAGATAAAATGTACTGCCTATTTAAAGTCATAATTCAGAAATTATACATATTTAATTGTATAGCTAGCCTTAAGCTCTGTCAAGGATAGTCGGGCACCTGTTCGCCCCTCTCCAGAAAAAAGTAATTGATAACCAATAGGTGAATAAACTTCCTAATACTTTTACACTAGATTTACATTTACCTATTTTACATAATAAGGAATAAACAGTGCTAAGGATACATTTTTAGACCCTCACTCAATGCATGATGTTATCTTTATGAGTATACCCACCTTTATATGGAATATAGACAAAAAAATACATTGTTCCCTCTCAAATTAGAGCAGGAACAATGCATTTAAATTATTTATCTTCAAGAAGAAGCATTAATTCTTCATCCACTTCTTCCTCATCATGAGCAGCGATTGTGTAGGAAGTAGCAGCGATACCATAAGAGGAACGGATCTTATTAGCGATTTCCTCCATAACGGCAGGATTTTCTTTTAAATATTGTTTTGCGTTTTCGCGTCCTTGTCCTAAACGTTCATCACCATAAGCATACCAAGAGCCACTTTTTTGAACGATATCAAGTTCAACACCTAAATCAACTGTTTCACCTTCTTTTGAAATCCCTTCTCCATACATAATATCTACCTCTGCTGTACGGAAAGGTGGTGCAACTTTGTTTTTCACAATCTTCACTTTTGTGCGATTCCCCATAATATCATTGCCTTGTTTAATGGCTTCTGCGCGGCGAACCTCTAAACGAACAGAGCTATAGAATTTAAGAGCACGTCCGCCTGGTGTTGTTTCCGGATTTCCAAACATTACACCAATTTTTTCACGTATTTGGTTAATGAAAATGGCAATCGTTTTCGATTTATTAATAGCACCTGAAAGCTTACGTAATGCCTGAGACATTAAACGTGCCTGTAAACCGACATGGGAATCACCCATATCTCCCTCAATTTCAGCTTTTGGCACTAATGCTGCTACCGAGTCAATAACGATAATATCAATCGCACCACTACGAACTAATGCTTCAGCAATTTCAAGTGCTTGTTCACCTGTGTCTGGCTGAGATAATAGTAGTTCATCAATATTAACACCTAACTTTTGTGCATAGATTGGATCTAATGCATGCTCAGCATCAATAAATGCTGCTTGTCCTCCAGCTGCTTGCACCTCTGCAATCGCATGGAGAGCAACCGTTGTTTTACCTGATGATTCAGGACCATAAACTTCAATAATTCGCCCACGTGGATAACCACCAACACCTAATGCAGCATCAAGTGCTAGTGAACCGCTTGATGATGTAGCAATTTCTAAATCTGTTTTTTCGCCAAGTTTCATAATAGAACCTTTACCAAAGTTCTTTTCAATTTGTTTTAACGCCTGTTCTAAGGCTGCTTTACGATCACTCATTCATTTTCCTCCTTCGAAAACTGTTCACTGTTTTTCTCTATCTCTACTATACTTGTTTTTGAGAGAACACGCAAGAAAAAAGCGAACGTTTATTCGTTTTTTCTTCAAAATAAAAATTTGGGTAAATTTCCTCTACCCAAATTCCTATTTTTTCTATTTAATAGCGCTTGGTGTATCCTCTTTCTTCCAAAAGTTGCATTAGATAATGACAGGTAAACTTTACAGCACGAAGTCGATTTGTATTACGCATACCTGATAAATGAAGTAAATACGTGATTGGTTCCTCATCGTCAATGGCGATACCAATCCAAACTGTTCCTACTGGTTGGTGATCATGTGCTGTTGGTCCTGCTGCCCCTGTTAAACCAATACCAATATTCGTACCGAATTTTTGCTTTACAGCGCTAGCCATAGCCGCGGCACATTCACTGCTGACAATGCCATGTGTATCTAGTAATTGTTTAGAAATGTCGAGCTGTCTTATTTTTGCCTCTTCTGTATACGTTACAACGCCTCCAACGAGTGCATTCCCTACTCCCGGAATTTCTGCCAGCTCTGATTGAAATAACCCCGCAGTTAAACTTTCTGCAGCAGAAATAGTTAACTGATTATCAAGTAACATTTCTACTGTCTTAGAGGCAAGAGAATCATCATCTACACCATATTGATGGTCACCGACAAGCGCTTGAATTTCAGCTACCTTTGTTGCAATTAGCTGCTGTGCCTCCTGCACGGTTTCCGCTTTAGCAGTTACACGCAAGGTTACTTCGCCATCTGAAGCAAGAGGTGCAACAGTAGGGTTTGTTTGTGTATCTAAAATATCTTGAACACGAACCTCCAGCTCTGCCTCACCGATACCATAAAAGCGCATAATGTGAGAGACAATAACACCTCCAGCGTTTAACAACGCACCGAGCTTTGGTTTTGCCTCAAATTGGAACATTGGCTCAAGCTCTTTTGGCGGTCCAGGCAGCAAAATATATGTGCGTCCACCTTTTGTTAATATCATGCCGGGTGCCATTCCATGATGGTTTGCCAGAACTTCACTACCAGCTAATACTAATGCCTGCTTACGATTATTTTCAGTCATTGGACGACCTCGTTTAGCAAAAAATTGCTCAATATAAGTCAGGGCGACATCATCATGTTCAAGTGAAACATCAAGATGTCGTGCGATTGTTTCCTTTGTTAAATCATCTTTTGTAGGTCCAAGCCCACCAGAAAAGATGATTAAATCTGCCCGAGATTCTGCAACCGTTATAGCCTCATCTAAACGTTGGGCATTATCTCCAACAACTGTATGATAAAACACATTAATCCCCAACTCAGACAATTGGTTAGAAATAAATTTCGCATTTGTGTTCGTAATTTGACCAAGCAATAATTCTGAGCCAACTGCTAGAATTTCAGCATTCATGATCCACAAGACCTTTCTTATTTAGACTCAAGTAAAACACGTCGATTTAGATAGAAATAATCCCATCCAGACCATAATGTGAAGAACAATGCAATATATAACATTATTATATCGAATGGAATACCAATAAGCGTAAAGATTGTATTGTGTAAAAGCGCTGCCGCGATGGCAACAATTTGTGCCCATGTTTTAATCTTGCCAAGCTGATTTGCCGCTACGACTTCTCCTCCACCAGCCAATATTAAACGTAAACCTGTTACAGCAAATTCACGGCTAATGATGACAATAATGATCCAAGCAGGCGCCATACCAAGCTCCACCATTAAAATAAAAGCCGCTGAAACAAGTAATTTATCAGCCAGCGGGTCTAAAAATTTCCCAAATGTCGTCACAAGATTATACTTACGTGCATAATAACCATCCACCCAATCAGTTGTTGAAGCAAAGATAAAGATAAGGGCACCTACAAAGTGATGAACAGGCATATTTGCACCGAATAGTGACATTGTTCCCCAGCCAAAATCAAACATCATTACAATAACAAAAAACGGAATAAGTAAGATTCGAGAGATGGTAATTTTATTTGGAATGTTCATTTTTCTAACACCTTTCATGATGAAAGAAAGTAGTCATCATTAGATGACTACTGTTCTTTATTGAAATTGATGACGATGTTTTGCGTTACAATCTGTTGCGCATACGTTAACAGCTCGTCATTAATATATATCTTAGCTTGTTGTGAATTACCTAAGCGAATACGAGCATAATTTTCAGATGTTGCATCAAATTCCACTACTTCTCCTGCATTATAGACGCGCGTATTTGCTAATAATTCTTGCTGCTGTTGATTACGAATACCGACGAATGTAGGACCTGAGACTTCAATACGTATTTTAAGTGTGTCTGTACCTGTTAACGTATAAGAAGTTGTAGCTCCATCCGCTTCTACAGTACCCGCTGAAATTGATTGTTTAACATCTTCAGCTTGGTTTTCATCAGGTGTTTCCTCTTTTGTTGAATCCTTAGAATCTGCTGAATCTTTCTTGTCATTTTCAGCTTTTTTCTCAGCATCTGCTTTTTCTTTTTCACTATCGATTGGTTTTACTTTTGAATCATATTCTATTTCTGAAGGTTTATTGTCCTCATCACTTGTTCCTGCACTATTTTTAGATTGCACTAAAACCCAGATTACTACAATGATGACAATGATAAATAAACCAACAATTATTTTCGGCATTGCCTCCATCATTTTATTGGAAGGGCCCTTTGTAACTTTTCTTCTGCTTGGGCTATTCGTTATGGACTGGCTGACCTGATCGTTCGGTGTACTTGGCAGCTCGCTTTTATAGGTTTCTAAAAGCTCTTCTGCGTTTAACCCAACAGCATCTGCATATTGTTTAATAAAGGCTCGTACATAAAACGAACCAGGCATAATCGAATAATTGCCCTCTTCAATTCCTACTAAATAACGCTTTTGAATTTTCGTTATTTCTTGTAAATCGTCTAAGCTATAGCCTTTAGACAGTCTCGCTTCTTTAAGACGAGTCCCTAATTCTGCCACTCATAACACCTACTTTAATATCAAATTAAAAATTAAATCCTCCAAATGAATCGGATTCGGACATCATATGATTTTTTTCCATTATTTCATAAGTGATTTCTTCATCTGGGTGATGACGTAGTTCAATGATATAATCAAAATCCTCTATCTTATATTCTGAGTGCTGAACAAACATATCTGGATGCTCTACCACCTTAATGGAAGGCATATTCATCATTTCACGCACTAGTTGTAAATGTCGTTCATCAGAAGAGCGACGTGTCACAATGCCATCTAATATAAAAATATTATTGTCACTGAATTCATCACCAGCGAGTTTATTCCGGACAGTTTGCTTAATCATTGTAGACGACAAAAAAATCCACTTTTTATTAGCACATACACTTGCCGCAACAATCGATTCAGTTTTTCCAACACGAGGCATACCACGTATTCCTATGAGCTTATGCCCCTCTTTTTTAAAAAGCTCAGCCATAAAGTCAACTAAGATACCAAGTTCGTCTCGTACAAAACGGAAAGTATTTTTTTCATCTGCATCTCGAGGAATATAATGACCGTGCCTAATAGCTAAACGATCACGGAGTTTAGGTTGTCGAAATTTGGTTACGTTAATATGTTCCATTGTCGAAACAATTGTACGAAAACGCTCAATTGCCTCATCATTGTCTGTATGCACTAACATACCACGTCGATCCTCATCGACACCATTAATTGAAATAATATTGACACGAAGCATCCCTAAAAGTGAAGCAATATCTCCTAATAATCCAGGGCGATTCACCTGAATTTCATATTCAAAGTACCAATCGCTCAAACACACTCGTTCCCTTCCTATTAGTTAACGTAAAAAATCCTTTATAAGTTCCATCATAGCTGATTTTTTATGTAATGGAAAGTTAGAATACATGGAAATACCTCGTTATTTTTAAAAACTTACTATTTTTTTTATAAGCTCACTAAATAGGCTTACATACGTTCCCTTTTCGATAGAAAGAATGTTTTTGGTATAGAAAAAAGAGGAGAAAGCTCTCCTCTTTTTTTACTGCACATGCTTATTTTGAACAAGCTTAATGACACAATTCGCCAGTGCTTCTTTTTCATCTTCAGAGGCAACGCCCCATAAATCCGACAGCACTCGCTCTTGTTCGTTTTTAGGGTCGACATTTGTCGCCAAATATTCGCCAATTTGTACAGCTGCTTGCTGAATCATTTTCTTTGGCATACCAGTTGATTCTGCCTGCATAACATTTTGTCCTAAAAACGATGTCCATTTTTGCCAGTTTTCTAAAATGGTCATATGTTCCTCCTCCTTTACACATGTAGTATGTGCAAAAAAGAATATTATATGTACCAACCACCATTTAAACGAATTATTTGTCCAGTAACATAATCTGCTTTTCCTGAAAGATAGAAGCGCACCATCTCAGCCACATCTGTAGTTTCTCCTATAATACCTAACGGAATGTCTTCTAGAATGTAATTAAGCTCCTCTTTACTTAAATGACTATTCATCGAAGTATTAATAAATCCTGGAGCAATTGCATTCACACGAATTCGTGACAATGCGGCTTCCTTGGCATAGGACTTTACAAAAGCATGCTGAGCGCCCTTTACCGTAGCATACAGTGCTTCACCAGCAGAGCCTGCTTCTCCCCAAATAGAACCGATAAAAAGCACATAGCTGACGTCATGGGCTCGGAGCTTAGATGAAAGCAATGCTGTCAAACGCATAGGATTTTGCACATGGACACGCCATAAAGCATCCATATCATCAACTGTCGTATCTTCAAGGAGAGAATAATGCGCCTGACCGCTTGAAAAAACAATTGCCTGCACAGTAAAAACTTGTGAAGCAACTGACTCAGCGCCCGTTTCCTTTGAAAAATCTCCTTGCACAAGTATAAACTCCTGTGCAGGAAAATTTTCTGAGAGGGAAAGTAATAAATCCTGGGCAGCCTTCTCGTTATTCGAATAATGGACATAGATAGACCAACCGTCTGCGGCTAGACTGTGGCAAATAGCACGGCCAATCTCCCCTGATGCCCCTAGTACAAGGGCAAATTTCTTCACTACTTGCCCTTCTCTGTCGGTAAAATTTTAAAAACAGTTTGTTGAGATTCACCTTGAATCGAAGTAAATGCTTTTTTCAAATCCTCTATCGTCAGTTCCTCTAATACAGGCACGACATCGAATAAATTCATATCATTAAATGAATAGCGTGTGAATTGGTTAGCGATAAATTCAATAGAATTCAATGCACGTAAGAAGAATCCAATTTTCTTACGTTTTACTCGTTCTAAATCCGCAGGCTCAAATTGTATCTTTTCATCATACTTTGCTAGTTCTTCTTTAATAGCTTTCTCTAATGCAGCCGGTTCCGTTGAATCAGAGCCGATCATAGCAAAGCCAAAGCCTTTTTCTAACGTAAAATCAAAGGCATAGGTTTCATCAATCAAACCTCCATCATAAACACGCTCATAAAAGCTTGAGGTACGGCCAAAAATAAGCTCTAGCGCAATTTGAACAGAAAGCTCATGCTTTAACATGTCACGCCCAGAAAGATTTGTATCTTTTGCTTTTAAACCAATATACATCTTCGGCTTTTGTACATCCATATTCAATGTACGCTCTTTAATTGCCACTTCAACCGGCTCCTGATCAAAGAAGCGTTGAATAGGTGCTGGCTCAGGAAAATCCTTGTTATTTTGATTTTCGCGAATAAATGCCATCATTTCATTCGGATCAACAGCCCCAATAACAAATAGAAGCATATTAGCTGGATGATAGAAAGTATTGTAGCACGTATATAAATGATCAGCGGTAATGCCGTCAATCGACGCTATAGTACCAGCAATATCAATTTTTACTGGGTGTGTATGATACATATTTTCAATCGTACCAAAGTATAGACGCCAATCTGGCTGATCATCATACATGGTAATTTCTTGTCCAATAATGCCCTTTTCTTTATTGACCGTTGCTTCAGTAAAATAAGGCTCTTGCACAAAATTTAGTAATGTTTCTGTGCTTTTATAAATATTGTCTGTAGATGAAAATAAATAAGCAGTACGTGTAAATGACGTAAAGGCATTGGCAGAAGCACCAAATTCGCTAAACTTTTGGAAGACATCTCCATCTTCCTTTTCAAACATTTTATGCTCTAAAAAGTGGGCAATGCCATCAGGTACTGTAATGCTTTCTGTTTCACCAATTGGCACAAATGTACGATCAACAGAGCCGTACTTAGTTGTGAAAGTGACAAATGTTTTAGAAAATCCTTTTTTCGGCAAAATATAAACATCTAAGCCGTTTTCAAGTTTCTCATAGTAAAGTGTTTCATCTAATTGCTTGAATTCAATTGTTTTCATTGTGCGGCTTGCTCCTTCCCACATAAGAAATAGACCGCTTCTAGCTGCACTTGCTTTGCCATATTAACAACATCTTCCTTCGTCACAGCTTTCCACTTATTAGCCCAGGTTTCAACAGAGAATTCCTCGGGTAAATCTTTATATTGATCAAAAATTTCTATTTGTCCTCGGGCAGAATCCAATGATTCTTTTAATTGATTAGTCAGCATAGCTTTTGTTTGCTCTAATTCCAAATCTGTAATTTCGCCTGCTTGCATAACAGCAAGTTGTTCTTTAATGAGTGATAGCGCTTTTTCTTCATTCTTTGGTTCAATTCCAGACACAACAAACACTAAGCCATAATGTGATGCATATGAACTAGATGCGTAATAAGCGAGACTTTCCTTTTCACGGACATTCATGAATAATTTAGCATGTGGATAACCGCCAAAGACACCGTTAAAGATTTGCATTTTTGCAAAGTCTGCATCACCAAATCTTACAGGTGTACTAAAGCCAATATGCATTTTTCCTTGCTTCATTTCTTGTTGTTCACGAACATAATCATTTTGTGGATGTTGCTGTGGTTGCACAGCAGGAATTTCTTCTGGAGTACGATCGTTAAATGGTAGCGCTTTTTTCAGCTTCGCTACAATTTCGTCTTCATTAATATCCCCTGCGACATAGATGTCTACTTTATCATTCGCAAGCATGGATTGATATGCTTCAAGTAATGAAGCAGGTGTAATTTTTTGAATGTCCTCAACAGAGCCGTTAGCAGAAATAGAGGCTGGTTCATTTGGACGTAAAATTTGCTGAAGGCGAACCTGAGCAAAGCGAGATTTGTCGTCGAAGATGGATTCAATTCGCTGAATGACCATTTTCTTCTCACGTTCTACAATGGATTCTTTAAATACTTCGTTTTCTAAATTAGGTTCAAATATTGCAGTGTGTATAATACCAAGCACTTCATTTAAAACACTTGTATTAGCTAAATAGTGATCATTTACAGTCTCTATATTCATTAGTACTGTATGTTCGTTACCACGTTTAGAAGTGTCGAAATACAACACTGTGCCATATAAATCATCCAAAAAGCTTCGGAATGCAGCAGTCGTTGTATATTTGGCGTTACTATGTTGCAAAACATTTGTTAACACAGTACGTTCAGATGCATTTTGAGCCGTTAATGCTCTTCTCCATTTAATTGAAAAATTTACGGTTTTAAATTGGGTTGTTTGTCGGATATGCAAGTTGACACCTTTTGCAAAAGGTATTGTTTTAAACATATGGAACCCTCCTATCCTTCTTAATATAACAATGTACTACACATACTATACATGGCTATTATCTATAATTGCAAAAAGAATCCAAAGTATGCATATAAAAAGTGTAAAATTACATTAGCATGATAAAGCAACATCTCTATTTTCCTAAACATTTATGATATGTACAAGGAAAAAGACTGAGCATTTTCGCTCAGCCTTTAACTTTTTAGAGATACATTTTACTTTCGTTTTAACGTTTCCCTTTAATATAAGGTTGTCCACTAGCCTTTGGTGCACTTGCTTTACCGATAAAGCCAGCTAAAGCAAAAATCGTTAGGACATACGGTAATATTTGTAAATACACTGCTGGAACATTTTCGATCAATGTAATTTGATTTCCTGCGATACTCAATGTTTGTGCTAAACCGAAGAATAACGCAGCGCCAAGTGCTCCAATTGGATGCCATTTCCCGAAAATCATTGCTGCAATCGCCATGAAACCTTGCCCGGCAATTGTTGCGTGTGAGAAGTCATGTGTAATTGTTTGCGCATAGACAGCACCGCCCAAACCACCAAGTGCTCCAGAAATTACAACTGCAAAATAACGCATTTTATTCACGTTTATACCCATTGTATCTGCTGCCATCGGGTGTTCACCGACTGCACGAAGGCGTAAACCAAATGGCGTTTTATAGATGATAAACCATGCGCCAATTGCTACTACTAAAGCTAATATAGAAGTACTATAAACCTCTTTAAATAACAATGGACCAAAGAATGGAATATCCTCTAAGAAAGGGATTCCGAAACGACGAATAGGTTGGTCAATCATGTCTGTTTGACCTTTATCATAAATCATTTTTACTAAAAAGACTGTTACAGCCAAACCTAATAGGTTGATGGCTACCCCTGATACCGTTTGATCAGCACGGAAGGAGATTGAGGCAACAGCATGGAAAAGTGAGAAAATACCTCCTACAATAACAGCTGCAAGCATTGCCACCCAAATGGTTGCTGCACCGAATACTGAAGCAAATTCTAAATTGACAAAAATACCGACAAAGGCTCCAACTATCATTAAACCTTCTAGCCCGATATTAACAACACCAGAGCGTTCAGAGAAAACACCACCGATAGCTGTAAAGATTAATGGTGTTGCATAAAGAATCGCAGAAGGGATGATGAAATATAACATTTCTAAAAAGCTCATGTTATTGTCCCTCCTTTTTCTTGCTTAACTTTTGTAAACCAACTCGAATAATGTAGCCTGATGCTACGAAGAAGATAATCAATGCAATAATAATGGATACGATTTCTTCTGGAATACCTGCAGCATTTGGCATATTTAGCGCACCATATTTAAGTGAACCGAATAATGAGGCACCAAATACAACCCCTAGTGGTGTGTTCGCACCTAGTAAGGCAACAGCAATACCATCGAAACCTATTCCTGTAAATCCTGGTTTAATAGAAGCATTTTGGAAAGTACCTAGTGCCTCCATCGCTCCACCTAGACCTGCAAACATACCTGAAATCGTCATGGCTAAAATAATATTTTTATTGACACTCATACCTGCATATTCTGCGGCATTTTTGTTAAATCCTACTGCTTTAAGCTCGTACCCTCGTGTTGTTTTTTCTAAAATAAACCACATCACGACTACCATTAAAAGTGCAACAATGATCCCATAGTGAAGACTTGAATTGTCTGTAAGCTCTCTTAAAAACGGAGAACGTAAAGAGGCGGATTCATGAATACGTTCTGTTTTAAAGCTACCGTCTGACAATCTTTTAATCACTGCATTCGCAATATAAAGTGCAGTGTAGTTTAACATAATTGTCGCAATTACTTCGTGAACTTTAAATTTCGCTTTTAAGAAACCTGCAATAAAGGCCCAAAATGCACCTGCTACTGCCGCGGCAAGCAATGCTAATGGTAAATGAATTATTTTTGGTAATTCAAAGGCGTATCCTACCCATGCGGCAGCAAGCCAACCTAAAATTAACTGACCTTCAACACCAATATTAAATAAGCCTGTACGGAAGGCAAATGCTACAGCAAGACCTGCCAATAGATACGGTGTTATTTGACGGATTGTGTTCCCGATTGAATATGAATCTCCAAAAATACCTGTCCAAAGAGCGATATAACCTTGTATTGGGTCATAACCGCTGACTACCATTACGATAGCACCAACAATTAAACCGATAATAATAGAGATGATAGGAACGAGTATATTAATGACACGATTTGACATTAGTCGTTCCCCTCCTTCGTACTATTCTTTTTATTTTGACCTGCCATTAATAAGCCAAGCTCTTGTTCTGAAGTTTCCTTTGGATTTAATTCATCTACAATTTGTCCATCATATATAACAGCAATACGGTCTGAAACATTCATAACTTCATCTAATTCAAATGAAATTAACAGAACAGCTTTTCCATTATCACGTTGTTCGATCAGACGAGAGTGAATAAATTCAATGGCCCCTACATCAAGCCCACGCGTTGGTAAAGCGGCAATTAATAAATCTGGATTTCGATCAATTTCACGACCAATGATTGCTTTTTGCTGATTACCACCAGAAAGTGCACGTGCCGGCGTCATTTCACCATTACCTGTACGCACATCATACTCTTTAATAACCTGTTGTGCTTTTTCAGATACCTTTTTGTAATCCATAACAAAGCCCTTTGCAATTGGAGGCTGGTAGTAGGTTTGTAATACAATATTATGCCCAATTGGGAAATCTAACACTAAACCATGCTTATGACGGTCTTGAGGAATATGCCCAACACCCTCCTCAGTAATTTTTCGCGGCTTCATATTCGTTATATCTTTACCATTTAATTTCACAGAACCACTTTTGATTTTACGCAGACCTGTAATGGCTTCGATTAATTCGGATTGGCCATTGCCATCGATACCTGCAATACCAACGATTTCACCCTTACGAACCTTTAAGTTTAGACCTTTTACTTTATCAATATTACGGTAGTCTGTAACGACCACGTTTTCAATAGATAGCACTTCTTCAGTAGGTGTAGCCTCTGTTTTCTCTGTTTTGAATTCAACCTGACGACCTACCATCATCTCTGCTAGTTGTTCTGGGTTTGTTTCTGCCGTGACAACAGTTCCAATACCTTCACCTTTGCGGATAATAGTTACGCGATCTGAAACTTCCATAATCTCTTTTAACTTATGAGTAATTAAAATAATTGATTTTCCTTCTGCTATTAAACGACGCATAATCTGTATTAATTCAGTAATTTCCTGTGGTGTTAGAGATGCAGTAGGTTCATCAAAGATTAAAATTTCTGCTCCTCGATATAAAGTTTTTAAGATTTCAACACGTTGTTGCATCCCAACAGTTATATCCTCAATTTTCGCATTCGGATCAACATCTAGACCATATTTTTCAGAAAGGGCTCGTACATTTTTAGCTGCATCCTTAATATTAACAATTCCCATTTTTGTCGGCTCAGAACCTAAAATAATGTTCTCTGTTACTGTAAAATTTTCCACTAACATAAAGTGTTGATGCACCATACCAATTCCTAAATCATTAGCAACATTCGGGTTTGTAATATTAACAGCCTTCCCACGAACTCGAATTTCGCCTCCCTCTGGTTGATACAAACCAAAAAGGACGTTCATTAAAGTCGACTTACCTGCACCGTTTTCGCCTAGCAATGCATGGATTTCGCCTTTTTTTAGTTGGAGGGTGATATTATTATTCGCCACGAAATCGCCGAACTCTTTACGGATTCCTAGCATCTCAATCACATGTTCCAAATTAGTCACTCCCTTAATAGGCACTTTTGTAATAAAATTTCGCTATGGCGTATTCGTATCTGCTGCTTAGACTTTTGATACAGATAAGCAATACGTCTAGTTTTTGAAATGATATGAAGAATTGTATTAAATCTAATACTAGCTATTTGTTACTGTCATTAAAGCAGTAATGTAAGCCAATATTTCTATCTTCGCTCAGTGGGCAATTGGTTTTCCCAATTAACAAAAAATTCACTCATATTTTGTCCTGCCAATAGAGGTCGGTATTTTTCTGAATGAAGATAAATTAATACAGGAAAGGTCATCGTTAGAAACCTTTCTTCTATTAATTTGTTTCCATCAATACTCATAAACTCGCGATTAAATTATATGAAATTCCTAGCTCTATTTAAAAAATAATCAAATAGTATAAATAGTCGAAATATAACGATAGATTGAAAAATCATCATAAGGGTCTGCTAATAGTCCCTTATGATGATCAAGAGATGAATTATTTTTCCACTTTTTCTGGAACGACGATTTCACCGCTAGCAATTTTTTCTTTATATTCGTCAATTACTGCCTGTACATCCGCTGGGATTGCACCACGAGAATCAGCAAGTTTTACACCATCTTCAGCTAAACCGTAAGTAAGTGTTTCACCACCTGGGAATTTACCGTTTTTCGCTTTATTAGAAATATCTACTACTGCTGTATTAACACCTTTTAACATAGAAGTTAACGTTATATTTGTTTTATCGTCTACTTTACCTTCTTCATATTGGTCAGCATCTACACCGATTACCCATACATTTGCATTAGGATCTTTAGCTTTACGCTCTTTTGCCTCAGAGAAAACACCGTTACCAGTTGCGCCTGCAGCATGGAAAATAATGTCTACACCTGAAGAGTACATGCTGTTCGCAGTAATTTTTCCAAGATCCGCTTTATCAAATGCAGCAGTATATTTTACTTGAATTTCGATATCAGGATTTACAGCCTTTGCTCCTGCTACGAAACCAGCGTGGAAACGGTTAATAACCGGAATATCCACACCGCCTACAAAGCCGATTTTACCTGTTTTAGTCATTTTCGCTGCAGCAACACCTGCTAGGAACGCACCTTCTTGCTCTTTGAACAAAACATTTACTACATTGTCAGCTTTTACTTCTGCATCAATTAATGCGAAATGATTATCTGGGTTATCTGCAGCAACTGCTTCCACAGCGTCAGCCATCATGAAGCCAATTCCGAAAACTAAGTCAAAATTACGACGAATTAAGTTGTTTAAGTTTGTTTCATAGTCAGCATCTGTTTTTGATTGTAGGTACTCAAAACCACCTTCACCTTTTGAAAGACCATGTTCTTTACCGTAGGCTTTAACACCTTCCCAAGCAGATTGGTTGAATGATTTATCATCCACGCCACCTACGTCCGTAACCATTGCTACTGAGAATGCTTCTTCGTTGTTATTTTCGCCTGATGATGCATTTTCATTTTCTTTTGCTGGTTTTTCATCCTTCGCGCCACATGCACCAAGAATAGCACTTGCCGCTAAAACTGATGATAATACTAAGCCAAATTTACGTTTTTTCATTGTGTTAACCCCCCAAAGGTAATGTAATTAGCAGGAAAAATATTTAGAAATGTTCTACACCCGTTTACGAACTACATGGAAGCTGAATTTATCAGCTCGGAAATAATTTTTTGAATACAGCACTACTTGATCATGATCATCGTAATGCAACTGCTTTAATACTAAAAGAGCTGTTTCACGGCCACAATTTAAAATCGGTGACGCTTGCTCATGATACCCTACTGGATCTATATATGTTACAGCATAGGCCACATGAATTTTCCCAGATTGTTCAAGTGCAGAGAAGAGTGAAACCTCTTTATTTTCTACAAAGTCAGTTGGCAGAAAGCTAGCCGGTAATTTGTCTATACAATAAACGACTGGCTCGCCATCTGCTGTTCTGACACGTTCAATCGTGAGTATTTTATCTTCGTCATCACATTGGAAGCGTTTTAAATCTTCCTCAGAAGGTATGTTTTCGGTCGCCTTTAAAAAGAGGGAACCGGGCTCCATACCAGCTGTCTCTATCATTGAAGAAATGCTTGATAAATGCTCGATGCCTGATGTAAACAACGGCTTAGGGTTGACAAACGTACCTACCCCATGTCGACGCACAATCACATTTTCCTCTTCCAACAGTCGAAGCGCTTCACGAAGTGTTGCTCGACTGACTCCTAGTGATTTGGATAATTCAAATTCTGAAGGCAGTTTTTCATTTTCTTTGAAAACACCTGTTTCAATGTCAGACTTTAAACGATCAATTACTTGAAGATAGAGATGACGATGATCTGCTTTAATAGTCACATATATCACCACCAAATCAGAGATCAGACATCTGATGTACAACATTCCTACTAATCGTTCATAAATATAACATTTTTGCAGAATGAAATCAATTACACCTTAGCGTAATTACTATCCGAATTTTGCATTGTATTTGTACAATCTAAACAACTCGCCAAATATACAACAATATCCTCAATTATGTTGATTAATCGTATTGATGAACAAGTACTTGTCGGGGTTTACTTCCCTCCGAAGGGCCGACGATTCCTCGTTGTTCCATCTGATCGACAATGCGGGCAGCTCTCGAATAGCCGATACGGAAGCGGCGCTGCAACATTGAAACAGAAGCCGTCTGCATACTTACAACCAATTGCACAGCCTCATCAAATAATTCATCTGTTTCCTCAAGTATCGTATCTTCTTCTGTTGGAATCATCTCTTCCTGATACTGTGCTTTTTGCTGTTCTATAACAAAGTTAACGACTGACTCTACTTCCTGATCTGATAAAAAGGCACCTTGTACACGTTTTGGCTTTGATGCACCAGCAGGTAAAAATAGCATATCTCCCCGGCCTAATAATCGTTCTGCGCCACCCATATCTAATATCGTTCT
This sequence comes from Lysinibacillus sp. FW301-JW8, assembly GCF_058788755.1. Classification (NCBI taxonomy): domain Bacteria; kingdom Bacillati; phylum Bacillota; class Bacilli; order Caryophanales; family Bacillaceae; genus Lysinibacillus; species Lysinibacillus sp. FW301-JW8. The sequence continues at coordinate 88,538 of NZ_JBYTBB010000002.1, read as the reverse complement.
GGAATCAATTGCGGAAGATACCGCAAAAGCAATACGTGAAGGAATATTCGCTTTAATCACACCTGTTAGTACATCTACACTAGGACGTTGAGTGGCAATAATTAAATGAATCCCTGCAGCACGTGCCATTTGCGCTAATCGAGTAATCGAATCCTCGACATCACTGGAGGCAACCATCATTAGATCCGCTAACTCATCCACAATTACAACAATATAAGGTAATTTTGGATGTTTTTCATCAGTTTGTTCATTTACCTTTAGTACGTGATTATTATAGCCCTCAATATTACGTGTACCTGTATGTGAAAACAGATCGTAGCGACGTTCCATTTCTGCAACGACTTTTTTTAGTGCTTGTGATGCCTTTCGTGCATCTGTAACAACCGGCGCTAAAAGGTGAGGAATCCCATTATAGACATTTAATTCCACCATCTTTGGATCAATCATCATCAATTTGACCTCATGTGGTTTTGTACGCATTAGTATGGATACAACAATGCCGTTTATACACACACTTTTACCACTTCCAGTTGAGCCAGCAACAAGTAAATGTGGCATTTTATTAAGCTCGGCAAGTACAGCTTGTCCTGTAATATCACGACCAAATGCAACTTGCAATAAAGCTTCTGGCTTCGCTCCGTCTTTTGACTCTAACACTTCCCGTAGTGTGACAATGGCTACCTCGCTGTTCGGTACTTCAATACCAATTGCAGACTTTCCAGGAATAGGTGCTTCCATACGAATGTCCTTTGCAGCAAGTGCCAAGGCAAGATCATCCTGAAGATTTACAATTTTACTTACTTTTACGCCAATGTCTGGCAATATCTCGTATTTAGTTACGGCTGGTCCTAAATGAACTTGGGTAACTTTTGCCCTTACACCAAAGCTTTGTAGCGTTTGTTCTAGTTTTTTTGCATTTGCCTGAATCACTGAATATTCACCGCTTTGGTCATGTTGCGGTGGTAATTGTAATAAATTATAAGAGGGAAGTTGATAATCTGCATTTTCCACTGTATCAGCGCCTTGGATATGGACATCATCCACGATCTCTCCATATTCAATACCCTCAATGTCATTACTCTCAAACACTTCTCGTTCTTGAGAAACATTTTGAGTAAAGGCTGAGATAATTGGTTCATGGGTAATTTCCTCTTCTTCTTGTAATTCATAAGTATGATCAACAGCGGCAATCTCATCCGTCGTATCACTTGTTGACCGGCGATTTTTAGGTTTCTTTGGTTCATTTTTCTTCTTCTCTTTTTGTTTTTTTTGCCATTTACCAAAAAGAGCAGGCATTATTTCTGCTAGATATGGGACAAGTGCTTTTCCCGTAACTAAAATTAACCCAATAAAGAAGATCACCCATGCAACAACCTTAGCCCCTGAAGTCTCAAATAGAACATGTGACATACTAAATAGCAAGGCACCAATCATTCCCCCACCAAGTGCATTACTTCGCTGGACAACCCCTTCCGTATTAATTAAAATACGCCAAGACTCTCGCAACACAGATTCTGATAATAAACCACCTGATTTTGATAGCTGTTCAAAAAGAATACCATGGCTAAAAATTGTTAAACTCATAACAATTAGGAACATCCCTAAAATCAGACGGTCCTTCAAGCTTACTTTTTTCTGGCCAATCATTAGCAATAAAGCAGCAAATATAAGCATAAATGGCACAGCAAAATACAAATTTCCTAAAAGAAACATTGCTATCGTTGTTAGAAAACGCCCAATCATGCCATATTCAAAAATCATAATAACGGCAATTGCAATTAAGATGAGTCCTAATATTTCAAACATCAGCGGATGCATCTCTTTTTTTTCGGTTGTACCTTTTCCTTTAGTGACTTTTTTTCTTTTACTAGTCGCCATCTATTTCACCCTCTTTTACAATCCATTCTATATATGAAATGAATCCTATCATGTAGAACTTAATTATTTCAAAAAAAAGGATTTTCCACCGTATACACTCGGCTAGAAAATCCTTTTTCATTCATTTCTCACTCAAAGCTGGAACGATGAGTTTTTTAATATTCCATAATGATTGGGATAATCATTGGGCGGCGCTTTGTTTTCTGGAATAAGTATGTGTTCAGTGTATCTCGAATTTCTTGTTTAATGTTTGTCCATTCAAATGTATCTTTACCTACATATTTTTCAATAACATTCTTTGCAATATCAGAAGCTTCCACCATTAGCTCCTCTGATTCTCGAACGTAAACGAAACCGCGTGATAAAATTTCTGGTCCAGATGCAATTTTCTTTTGAGCACGGTTTAATGTGACAACAACAATGAAAATACCATCTTGTGATAATAATTTACGATCACGCAAAACAATATTACCTACATCACCAACGCCAATACCGTCGATTAATACATTACCAGCTTGTACACGACCACTCATACGCATTTTACCATTCTTGTACTCTACAATATCCCCTTTATCAGCGATAAAAATTTGGGATTTTTGCATACCCAGTTGTTGAGCGAGTTTAGAATGCGCTATCAGCATGCGGTACTCTCCTTGCACAGGAATAAAGTATTTCGGTTGCATCAAGTTAAGCATTAGCTTTAAATCTTCTTGGCTTCCGTGACCTGATACATGAACATTCTTGCTAGATGTTAAAATTTCAGCACCTGCTTTTGAAATCGAGTTCATTGTATTAGCCATTTGTACTTCCATGCCAGGTGAAGGTGTAAAAGTAATTAAGACTGTATCATCCTGCTTAATTTTAATGTCTCGATGATGCTTACGAACGATCTTTTCTAGCGCATCAAGTGGTTCTCCTCGATTACCAGTGGCAATAATAATAATCTCATCGTCTTGATATTTATGCATTTCTGAAATAGGGATAACTGTTTCTTCTTCAACTGTTAAATAGCCAAGTTGCACACCTAAATCCACAGCTTTTTCTAATGGTTTTCCGACAATGACAACTTTGCGGAATGAATTTTGAGCTTGCGTAAACACTTGCTGAATGCGAATAAAATTCGATGCGTACACAGCAACTAAAATACGGCCTGGTGCTGAATGGAATGTTTTTGATAATTGCTCCTCAATAACAATCTCAGATGTCGTATAACCTGGTCGCTCCGCTTCACATGACTCAGATAGCAAAATAAATACGCCTTCTTCTCCTAGCTGGGCCATCTTAGCTAAATCAGGCTTAAATTTACCTGTCGCAGATTGATCGAATTTAAACTCACCTGTATGAACAATTGCTCCTTCAGATGTATGGAACACTACCCCTAACGAATCGGGAATACTATGTGTTGTATGGAAGAATGTTACATACGTTGAGTTAAAATTCATACGACTTCGATTGGTAACCTCAAAGAATTTCACCTGATGTGGAGCAGGTAATTCCTTTAAATGTTCCTTGGCAAGTGCAATTGTTAGCTTTGATCCGTACACTGGTGCTTTTACTTTTTGTAATACATAGGCAATCGAGCCAATTGCATCTTCATGACCATGCGTTAAGAAAATGCCTTTCACACGTTCTTTATTTTCTTCTAAATACGTAATATCTGGAATTACAATATCAATGCCCAGCATTTCGTCTTCTGGGAACATTAGACCGCTATCTACTACAAATAGCTCCTCATCAATTTCTACTACGCACATTGCTTTACCAATTTCGCCCACACCACCTAGTGGAATGATACGAATTAATTCATTTTTCTTTTTTGTCAATTTATTTCCTCCTAAAAGATATCCCGAACAGCAACCACTTAACATTCATTATACGATTTGCAAAGCTTTTGCACAAATTAAAAATACATGTTTCATGATGGAAACAAAAAAATTATTACGAATTCCTGTTGCTATTAGATGGAAAGAAAGGGAAAGACCTAATAGGAGAAGGTCTAAAATTTTGACTTCTAGATGTGCAAAATATTTGATTTTAAAGTTGTCTGGGGATTATTCTATAGCACTTTTCTTTCCAACTTGCGTGATTTTTGGCGCTACTTGGGGTTTTTCTCCTACCTGAGTGGAGTTGGATGCTACCCTAGCAGTTTTCTCTCTCACCTAGTGAAAATGCCGCTTCCTGAGCGGTTTTCACCCTCACCCGAGCGGCTAGTCCCTTACCCGAGCGGTTTTCATTCTCACCTGAGCAGTTATCTCCCTTTCCTGAGCGTTTTTCACTCTCACCTGAGCAATTTTCTTTCTTACCCGAGCACTCTAATTATGAGAGCAACCTTTAAAAAGTTAAAAAGACTTTAGACAAATTTCAAGTTTGTCTAAAGTCTTAAAGTTTTAATGAAAGCTATTTATTTCTCTAAAGCTTCTCGCTTTTTCTTGATACGTATCCCAAATTCGATCAAAATTAGCTTTTTCCTCATCTGTCATTTCCATCATCGGTAAACGAACATTGAGTGTATCAAAGCCTAATTTTGTCATTGCATATTTGACAGGAGATGGATTTGGTTGAGCAAATAGTGCACGTACTAGCGGCAGTAATGCTCGATGAATTTTGGCTGCTAGCTTGTGATTTCCTTCTTCAAATGCCTTAATCATTAATTGCATATCATTCCCAACAACATGAGCAGCAACTGATATAATACCTGCACCACCTATTGCTAGTAATGGGAGTGTTAAACCATCATCACCACTATATACTAAGAAATTGTCATCCGCGTCAACATTCTCAATAATGTCGCCCATTTGATCTAAATTGCCGCTCGCTTCTTTAACCCAAGCGATATTTGGAATTTTACTTAACGCAACAGATGTTTCATAAGCAACATTGATCCCAGTACGTCCAGGTACATTATAAAGCATAACAGGTAGACTAGTTTCTTTTGCGATGGTTTCAAAGTGTGCAAAAATACCTCGTTGATTTGGCTTATTATAGTACGGTGCTACAAGCATAATACCATCTGCACCGTTTTCTTCAGCCTTATGTGTCATTGCAATAGAATAAGCTGTTTCGTTATCTCCTGTCCCTGCAATAACAGGTACACGCCCTGCCGCTTTTTCAACTGTAAAGCGTACAACTTCAATTTTTTCTTCTGTGGACATCGTTGGATTTTCTGAGGTTGTGCCACATGCAACAATACAATCTGTACCGTTGTCTATTAAGTGATTAATAATTCGTTCTAACTCTGGGTAATTTATCGTGCCATCCTCTTTAAACGGCGTAATCATAGCCGTTCCAATTCGACCTAAATTCATCCTTACACCCCTCTTATAGTAAGTTATCCTCAAGCATTGCTTCTGCAATTTGGATAGAGTTCAATGCAGCGCCTTTTAATAAATTATCGGAAACAATCCATAGGTGGAATCCTTTATTATTATCTAAATCTTGACGGATACGTCCTACAAAAGTAGCGTTCTCCCCTTCTGCATAAATCGGCATTGGGTAAGTTTGTGTTGTAATATCATCTTGTAAAACAACGCCTGGTGCATTGCGTAATACGTCGAAGATTTCTTGTACTGTTGCTTCGTTTTCTACTTCAATATAAACAGATTCAGAGTGTCCTGAAACGACTGGCACTCGAACGCAAGTTGCAGCTACTTTTAGTTCTGGTGCATGCATAATCTTTTTCGTTTCATTAATCATTTTCATTTCTTCGTATGTAAATCCATTATCTGTGAATTTATCGATTTGTGGAATAACATTACGTGCGATTGGATAATGACGTTTATCACTACCAGAAGGTAAAATATTTGCTTCTACATCCTTACCTGCTTCCCAATTTGCGCTCTGTGTCTTTAATTCTTGAATTGCAGTAATTCCTGCCCCCGAAACAGCTTGATACGTCGAAACAATCACTTTTGTTAGACCAAATGCATTGCGAATTGGCTCTAGTGCAGCAACCATTTGAATTGTCGAGCAGTTTGGATTAGCAATAATCCCTTTATGCTTCGCAAGATCCTCTCTGTTTACTTCCGGTACAACTAATGGTACCTCTGGATCCATGCGGAAATGGCTCGTATTATCAATAACAACAGCACCGCGTTTTGCAGCTTCAGGTGCTAATACAGCTGATACTGATCCACCAGCAGAGAATAAAGCGACATTGACGCCCTCGAAAGCTTCAGGTGTCGCTTCTTCTATTGTATATGTCTTACCATTAAATTCGATTGGTTTTCCTGCTGAACGTGCAGAAGCTAAGAACTTTATAGCGCCAATCGGAAAATTTCGTTTAATTAGCTGCTCCATCATTTTCGTTCCTACTGCCCCTGTTGCCCCAACAACCGCAACTGTTAACTGCTTTGTCATCTGTCATCTCTCCTTGAATACAAGTTCCATAATGTGTGCTATTGTATCACAAAAATACTGAAAATTGTGTGTAATTCATGATTTATTTGAAATATTGTATCAACAGTGGTTGTAATTGCTTTTTTTGCGTAATTGCTTCATGAACAGTCGTTACCATTTGATCGAAATCAGCAATGAGTGAATTAGGTTTGGAATGAGGAGAATCCTGCCCAAATGGAATAAAGTAAATATTTTTTGCATTAAGCAGCTTCATAATATTGATACCATTTAAACCGAGTGCATCATTTGTTGAAATGCCTAAGATTACAGGTGAGCCGTTCCGCAATGTTGCCTTCGCAGCCATCAGAACTGGACTATCTGTTGCAGCATTCGCAAATTTACTAATACTATTGCCAGTCATTGGTGCAATGACCATTGCATCTAAAGGATTGGATGGTCCAAAAGGCTCTGCCTCTTTTATAGAAGAAATAACTTTTTCGCCAGTCAATGCCTCGATTTTTGCAATCCATTCCTCTCCAGTACCAAAACGAGTAGCTGCATGTAAAACAGAATGAGTAATAATAGGGATAACAGTTGCTCCTACATCGATGAAATTCTGAATTTTAGGTATCACATCCTCATACGTACAATGTGAGGCTGTAATACCTAAACCAATTCGTTTCCCCGTTAGCAATTTTCTTCCTCCTCTATTGCCTTGCACAATATTTCGGCAGCATCATGTGCAAAGTATTTCCCAGGTAATGATGGCAATAGTACATATGTTTGCAATTGCTCAGCATCTATATCTAAACAGCCTGGCTCTGAGGCTAAATCATATAAAACTGCTGGGACATGCTCTATAAATGACTCTGTAATCCATTTAGCTGGAATTGTGTTGATAAAAATACTATTGTTAATGGACCATTTCCGATCATCTAAATTTGTTGCTTTGTAACCATATGCCTTTGCTTCACTCACTTGTACAACCGAACGCGCTACAATATGGACATTAGCACCCATCTTTACAAGTAAAGAAGCGAGCATTTTAGCGATGCGCCCAAATCCTGCGATAGTAAAGTTTTGTCCGTAAATACATTTTTGCTCGAGTCCGTAAAACGTGGCGATAAATCCCTCCGCTGTTAATCTTGCGTTTTGCCAAATAAAAGACTCTTGCTGTAAATAGCAATTTGTTTCATTTCTCTCTAGCAATTGCTTCCAATGCATAGTCAAACGCCCTGTATAAAACTTCACCTGAGATATTCCATATAGTTGTTCTACTTCAATCTTTAATGGAAGAATAGGAAGAATAATTTTATTTGGCTGGAATTCTAATACTAGCTTATTTAATTCTTCATTCCAAACAGATGTTCTTTTATAAAATACCGTTCTCGATGGACTTCTTAGCATTGTCGCTAATTCCTTTAATCGTGAGTCCTCACCGATTACAAGCCACTTTTCGTTTTCCAAAAGCTCACCTCACTGTAAAAATTCTGACTGTACCGTCGTTGTTTTGTTAAATAAAATTCGATCTTCTCCAATTAATATAATTTCATGCCAAGGAATCATTTCACTAACTTTCACTTTCTTTTTTTGGAATGGTAATTTATCTTTGACAATCTCGAAACCATGTATCTTGCCTGTTTGCACATCTAGTAGACATTCCGTATGTGCCAGTATGCCAAAGTGTACGCCACCCTCAACTTGTATTAATTCCTTATCCACCATCTCTGATAGTAGCATCCCTCATCTCCCTCCTTGTGCTGTTATCCCAATATATGCCGAGTTTTTGCAAATCGTGCCCCTACCTTAAGTCGGAAAATATTGCATTTACCAAACAAGCTGTGTATACTGTGCATATACAGTTGAATGAGGTGAGAAATTTGTGCATATTCATTTAAGCAATGCCAGTGATAAACCCATCTATGAGCAAATTACCATACAGCTAAAGGAAGCAATCTTAGCAAATAAATTACAGGCTGGTGATGCATTGCCATCTATCCGTGCACTTGCAAAGGATTTAAAAATTAGTGTGATGACTACGAAACGTGCTTATGCTGATTTAGAGCGAGATGGCTTTATCGAAACAGTCGCTGGAAAAGGAAGCTTTGTCACTGAGCGAAATCAAGATTTTCTACGCGAGGAATTATTACGTCAGGTTGAGGAGCATATGCAAAAAGCAGTTAAAACAGCGAAAACGGCTGGGTTAACTAAAGAGGAGCTACAGGAATTACTGACAATGATTTTAGAGGAGGGCAACTAAATGAATGCGATTGAAATTCATGATCTACATAAAAGCTTTGAAGGATTTTCTCTTAAAGATGTAAGCTTTTCCGTACCCCAAGGCACAGTGATGGGTTTTGTCGGAGAAAATGGTGCCGGCAAGTCAACTACAATAAAATGCATGCTAAATTTATTAAAAAAGGAATATGGCGAAATTTTGCTATTTGGCAAGGAAATTGTCGAGCATGAATTAACGATAAAAAACGACATTGGTGTAGTTTTTGACGATTTACATGTACCTGAAACGCTCAATGCGACGCAGCTCGACAAATTTATGAAAAAAGTATTTAAAACGTGGGATTCCGGTTATTATTTTGAGCGATTGGTACAATTTAAAATTCCTGAGAGGAAGAGGGTAAAAGAGTTATCACGAGGTATGAGGATGAAGCTGTCCATTGCATTAGCGCTGGCACATCATCCAAAGCTATTAATTTTAGATGAACCAACGAGTGGGCTAGACCCGATTATTCGTGATGAAATTCTTGATTTATTTTTAGCATTTATGCAGGATGAAACACATAGCATTTTATTTTCTTCCCATATAACAAGTGATTTAGAAAAGATTGCAGACTATATTACCTTTATTCATAATGGTGAAATTTTATTTAGTGAAGGTAAGGATGTACTGCTCTACGAGTACGGTATATTTAAAGGCAGTAATGAGGAAGTAAATGCAATACCAGAGCATGCCATTTTAAGAAAACGTAATGGAGCCTTTGGTGTAGAGGCATTAGTGCTAAAGAATGAAGTAAACGAAGTATTTCCTCTTGAAAAGCCTTCTATAGAAGAAATTATGCTATTTTATGTGAAAGGTAGTGTATGAGCATGGTTGGTCTTATATTAAAAGATTTAATGACGATTCAGCGTCAATTGAAGGCACAAGCCATGGTAATGATTTTTTTTCTACTTATGTCAATTATTACACAGGAAGGTGCATTTCTCTTAACAATTGTTGTATTTATTGTGACTTTTCAAGCGATTACTGCTCTTACCTATGATGAACAAAGCAGCTGGGATAAATATGCAAATACTTTACCTATCTCAAAAGGGGACATTGTACTTAGTAAATATATCCTTAGTATCTTTCTTATGATTGTAGGGCTTATTTGTGCACTGCCGATTGTATTGATTATTCATCGTTTTACGCCGATTAACTGGGCCTCATCAGAGTTTTTTCTGATATTTAATCTAATTGTGACATTTGCCTTTTGTATGCTAGCATTATTATTACCCATCTACATTAAATTTGGTTCCATCAAAGGAAGAATGGTCCTTATTGCGATTTGCTTTATCCCAGGCTTTTTATTTGGCCTAATTAACAAGCAATTACCTGATATGTTATTAGTTTTAACAAACATAAAACCTTTTATGTTTTTAGCACCTTTTGCTGGACTTCTAATCCTATGGCTATCCTCTCTAATTTCAACAGCCATTTATAAACATAAAGAATTTTAGAGGAGGGAGTTCATGCAGGCTCTACTTTTACAAAGAATAATGGTACAAAAATGGTCAATTTTCCTTGTAGTTATAATATGTGCTATCATCAGCTACATGGATATACCTTATTTAGATGATCCCTCAATAGGCATATTTGCAGTTGTTTTTTCTGCTTCCATTGTTGGAGGAATATATGAGAGCGATCATAGAATTAACTGGGAAGTTTTTGTCAATAGTCTCCCTTTAACTAAAAAAACACAGCTTCAGGCTGATTTTCTATATTGCTACGGTATCATAATATTATTGTTTGTTCTCATGGCACCAGCTTATTTTTCACAATCCGCTGCGAACGAAAATTTTCCAGAGCATTTCGCCATGTATTTTGCTTATTTTAGCAGTGCCTCTCTGCTCATCTGTATACAGTTTTATATCCATCATCTAGAGAAAACGAAGGGGATGCGTAGCTTTAGAATGTTAACTGCCATTCTCCTTATTTTTATCATCAATTTTCCTATTCATTATTACCTATCACTGGTAGCAGTCAATTTATTTGTGATTTTAATCCCTACAATTATCAGCCTTATTATTAGTGTTTTTATTTTCTATAAAAGCCTAACCCTGTATTTAGCGAGAGAAATTTATTAAAATAAAATTTAAAAATAGGCGACCAAAAACGGTAGCCTATTTTTTGTTAATCACAACGATTAAAGTATCGTTTGCAATTATTTATTGTAAATGCTCTAAAGAAGTTAGCTCATATTGTGAAAAATCAAGTGAGCGCAGAGTTCCACCATTTAATTATCGACAGTTGAAAATGCTCAGTGATGCGGTTAAATTTCTTTTATTCCTTCATTGATAATGTTTTCACCTTTATTTCTACTACATATGTTTTATGCCTTAGGGCCAATAATCGCGATGGCTGGTTCTGCTTTTAATATTTTCGCGATCAGACGTTCCACTGACTCCATTGAAACTGCATCAATAGCTGCTAATACCTCGTCCACAGAACGATGCTTTCCATGAACCAGTTCACTTGTACCATTACGATTCATACGAGCACCAGTCCCCTCTAGTCCAAGCACAAAACTGCCCTTAAGCTGCTCCTTCGCATTATCAAGTTCCTCCTCTGTTACGCCATCAGCCACAATATCAAGCAATGTCGCATCAATTGTATGCTGGAGCTGTGACAATTGTTGACGACTTGTACTACCATATATCGTAAATGCGCCAACGTCAGCATAGCAGGATTGGTAGGAAAATATCGTATAAGCTAAGCCTCGTTCCTCACGTACTTCCTGGAACAAGCGAGAGCTCATATTGCCACCAATAATGTTATTCAGAGCAATAAAACAATACATATCTGGATCTTTTACACCAATTGCTGGGTAAGCTATAGCTACATGTGCTTGCTCTGTATCCCTGATTTTTGCTATCTCTCCTGGATGGAATTGTGGGTTTGTTAATACTGGCGTGACCTCAAGAGGAGATGTTTGATATTGTCCAAATAAATCGGTTATTGTTTGTATTAGTTTTTCGGATATATTACCTGCTAATGAAATCACTACTGATTTCGGACCATAATGCTTTGCCATATAATCACGAATCATATCTGCTGTAAATGTTTTTAACGTAGCAGCAGTACCCAGTATTGGTCGACCAAGTGCATCGTTGGGATACATTACTTCCCATAGCTTTTCATGCACATCGTCGTCAGGTGCATCTTCACTCATTAGGATTTCCTCTAGCACAACTTGTCGTTCCTTCTCTAACTCTTCTTCTGCAAAAGTAGAGTTGAAGAACATATCAGCAAGTATTGTGACTGCAAGCTCTGCATGATGATCTAAAATTTTTGCATAATAGCATGTATTTTCCTTAGAGGTAAAAGCATTTAATTCTCCTCCAATACGATCAAATTCCTCAGCAATTTGACGAGCAGTGCGCGTTGCTGTTCCTTTAAACAACATATGCTCAATAAAATGTGTAATTCCATTCTCTTCAGGTAATTCATAGCGAGAACCTGCATTCACAAAAATGCCTAAAGCCACAGATCTTACATGATCAATTTGCTCAGACACAATACGCACACCATTGTCACATGTATGTACTTGTACCATAAAATTCCCTCCATCTTGATTTAAAAAAGGCTGCGCAACATACGCAGCCTTTGCTATTCCCTATTATTTACCTTGCTCAGCGCGCTCTTTTTCCTCTTGAATAACAACTTTACGAGATAAATTCACACGTCCTTGCTTGTCGATTTCAATCACTTTTACAAGTAATTGATCACCAAGTTTTAAAACATCTTCTACCTGCTTTGTACGTTCCTCTTGGATTTCAGAGATATGAAGTAAACCATCCTTACCTGAGAAGATTTCACAGAATGCACCGAATTTTTCAATACGCTTCACTGTCGCTAAGTAGTACTCCCCTACTTTTGCTTCACGTACGATATCTTCAATAATTTGTTTTGCACGTGCATTCATTTCTTCATCTGCAGAAGAGATGTAAATTGTACCATCTTGCTCAGTATCAATTTTTACTCCAGTTTCTTCAATAATTTTGTTAATTTGTTTACCGCCTGGTCCAATAACATCACGGATTTTATCAGGGTTAATTTTCACAATAACAATTTTCGGTGCAAATTGAGATAATTTTTCACGTGGTTCAGCAAGTGTCGCAAGCATTGATTCTAAAATATGCATACGCCCAATTTTAGCTTGTGTTAATGCTTCTTCTAAAATATTGCGGGATAGTCCATCGATTTTAATGTCCATTTGTAGAGCCGTTACACCTTTAGCTGTACCTGCAACTTTAAAGTCCATATCTCCAAGGTGATCTTCCATTCCTTGAATATCTGTTAAGATGGAGTAATGCTCACCTTTTTTAATAAGACCCATTGCAATACCTGCTACAGGCGCTTTTAATGGAACACCTGCATCCATCATTGCTAATGTGGAGGCACAGATAGAAGCCTGAGAAGTAGAACCATTCGATTCAAGAACTTCTGATACACAACGAATCGTGTATGGGAATACAGACTCATCTGGAATAACCGCATCAAGCGCACGTTCTCCTAGCGCACCATGACCAATTTCACGACGTCCTGGTCCACGAATTGGACCTGTCTCCCCTACTGAGAATTGAGGGAAATTATAATGATGCATAAAGCGTTTAGATTCTTCCACACCTAATCCATCAATAATTTGCACATCTCCAAGTGCCCCTAAAGTACAAATAGACAATGCTTGTGTTTGTCCACGTGTAAATAATGCTGAACCATGGGTACGTTGTAATAATCCTGTTTCTGATGAAAGTGGACGAATCTCATCAAGTTTACGACCATCTGGGCGAATTTTATCCTCTGTAATTTGACGACGCACTTCGTCTTTTACCATCTTATCCAGAATCGTATAAACCTGCTTCATTGTTACTTCATCAGCTTCTTGCTCCTCGTAAGAAGCAATTACACGGTCTTTTACTGCCTGAATCGCTTCATCACGTGCATGTTTTTCTGCTGTTTGAATGGCATCATGCATGTCTGTCTCACAAGCTGCTTTTATGTCTGCTTGAATCGCTTCATTAATTTCAAATAATGTTACTGGTAGCTTTTCTTTTCCTACTTCAGCAACAATTTGCTCTTGGAAAGCAATTATTTTTTTTATTTCTTCATGACCAAACATGATGGCCTCTAACATTACTTCTTCTGGAACTTCAAGTGCACCTGCTTCAACCATGTTGATAGCATCTTTGTTACCAGCTACAGATAAATGAATAGTTGAGTGATTTGATTGTTCCACTGTTGGGTTCACGATGAATTCACCATCAATATAGCCAACTTGTACACCTGCTATTGGTCCATCGAATGGAATATCGGAAATAGCTAGTGCTAATGAAGAACCAACCATAGCTGCCATTTCAGACGTACAATCTGGATCATTGGACATTACCATTGAAATCACCTGTACTTCATTACGGAACCCGTCTGGGAACATCGGGCGAATCGGACGGTCGATTAGACGGCTTGCAAGAATTGCTTTTTCAGATGGACGACCTTCACGTTTAATAAAGCCGCCAGGAATTTTACCTGCAGCATATAGGCGTTCTTCATAGTTTACTGTTAATGGGAAGAAATCAAGTGGTTTTGGTGATTTTGACATTGTTGCAGTTGCAAGTACTGAAGTATCGCCATAGCGAACTAATACAGCTCCATTTGCTTGTTTTGCTAACTGTCCAACTTCAATTACAAGTGGACGGCCAGCCCATTCGTATGAATAGACTTTCTTCTCGTTCATTTAATGAACCCCTCTCTATTATAAAAACACTTACTTTGTCTGTATGTATTAATAGTAAGTGTACCAAAAATGCCTGTTCTATGCTAAAAAATATTTCATGAAATAATCATACATTTAAATTCAGTTATTGCCAATTTATTTAAGATTTATTTTTATATTTTATTGAAAAAGCACTTTTATACTCTTTTGACTTAAATTGATTCCTACCTAAGAAAAGTAAAGGATATAACATGCAGGTTTACACAATAGACTATCATACCACATCCTACTAGTATAAAGAAAGTTAGGTACATAGTAAAGTTTTAGTGGGAGGATAGACAGGAGAAAGATGCAATAAAATAATTATGGGGCTATTTAGTCTCCTTTATGTAAAAATTATGTAGTTTTAGCCATTGGTTGAATAGCGTTTCCTTTTTCTATCTTCAATTTTATCTTAGGATTGGCATTACGAATGGTCCAATTACTAGAAACACTATCTGCCAAATAAGAAAGAGAAATTCATGACATTCCGAAAACTTTAATCATCCAACAAACCCTTGCTCCACTAAAAAATCCCCTCATGGTGCAAGGACATGCATTTTCACAATAAAGCAAGATTATCACATGACTTTTTAATTTTGGTTTTTATCAGAATTTAACTAACAGTCCTGACTAAAACAAAAAAAGACTATAGACAAACTTAATTGTCTATAGTCTAAAACAGGAGTAATCCTGCTTTTAATTAGCGACGTAAGCCTAAACGGGTAATTAGTTCACGGTAACGTTGTACGTCAGCTTCACGAAGATATTTTAATAAGTGGCGACGACGGCCTACCATTTTTAGAAGACCACGCTCAGAGTGGAAATCTTTTTTGTGTGTACGTAAGTGTGTGTTTAGAGCGTTAATTTCCTCTGTTAACATTGCAACTTGTACTTCTGGTGAAC
The DNA here is from genome assembly GCF_058788755.1 of Lysinibacillus sp. FW301-JW8. Taxonomy (NCBI): domain Bacteria; kingdom Bacillati; phylum Bacillota; class Bacilli; order Caryophanales; family Bacillaceae; genus Lysinibacillus; species Lysinibacillus sp. FW301-JW8. The sequence goes on along the minus strand of NZ_JBYTBB010000002.1, from coordinate 73,392 downwards.
CTGTGTCACTTTCGTGAGTGCGGTACTCAGCGATAATTTCGTTTTTACGTTCTTTTGTAATAGCCATTTGTATGGACCTCCTAAATTATAATTAATCCCCATTAGCACAGTACACGTTGGAGTCATCGATATACCGAGCTAAGGTTAAGCATTTATGCACTTATGAATGTTACCATAAATCAAAAGGTCAAGCAAGTGATAACATGACTCTATCCAAATATCGAAGCAGAAAAACACATTACATTAGGTGAAACTACCTGTTTAGCTTTATTATTGGAAAGCATTAAAATAGTCAATCGCTTCCTGTTTATCCTTTTCAATTTGTGCCTTTAAAGCTTCTATACCATCAAATTTCCGTTCACTTCGAATACGTTTATACCAGGCAACATGTACTTCTTCGCCATAAATGCTCTTTTCGAAGTTTAATATATGAACCTCAATGGATAATTGCTTATCGTTTGGGTCTTTAAATGTTGGTTTGTAGCCTACATTACATACGCCATCATACCAATTGTTTTGAACAAATAAACGGACAGCATAGACACCGCTTGCCGGAATATAAGTGCCCTCTAGTGCCTGAACATTTGCAGTAGGGAAGCCTATTGTACGCCCTCGCTTATCACCATGTATAACAATACCTGCGATTTCAAAAGGTCGACCTAGCAGCATTCTTGCAGCTTCCATGTCTCCTTCTTGTAAAAGTTTACGAATTCGTGTAGAGCTAATTTTCTCAATATCATCCGTCTTCTTTTCAACAATCGTCACATCATAATCTCCATTACTCAAAGCATGCATCTCCTCCATTGTGCCTTTTCCAAATGCACCAAAGGAGAAATCAAAGCCCGCTGCAACATGTTGGATATTTAATCCACGGATAAATGTATCAATAAAGGCTGCTGGAGAAAGCTTGGCAAAGTCTGATGTAAAATGTACGACAAATACCGTATCCACGCCTTGTTCTTGAAACAGTTGCAATTTTTGTTGCAGCAATGTAATATAAAAAACCTTTTCATTACGTCCACCAAGGACTATAGAAGGATGTGGATCAAAAGTCATCACTGCAGTTGAAATTTGACGCTTGTCTCCCTCTTCCTTCGCTGCCTTGATAACTGCCTGATGCCCTCTATGTACACCATCAAAAAAGCCAATTGCTAATGAATACGGCTCCATGCTTTCTCGTTGCTGTAGTTGATGCGGGTATTTTAAATGAATGACCTCCATACAAAAATCCTCCTACTCTATCGTCGGAAACATCTTATGTGGTTTCATCAACCCTTCCTTCGTAGGATGTGATTGATAAACCGCCATCGCTTTCCCATTGATTCCAAAAACAATTTTATCATGTATCTTTAATAATGTATCTGCCGGAAGCACTTGTCCATTGAAAATTTCTTTTTCATTGGCAGCAGTGATTTCAATATATGGAAAGTCTGTTAATGCATGCTCAACTGGTAATATACATCTATCAATTTGTTCAGCCTCCATCAGCTCAGCAACCTGTGCCAATGTAAAGCAATTCTCTTGTGTAAATGTACTAGAGGCTGTACGTACGAGCTCTTGCATATGTGCGGGATAACCAAGTGCTTCCCCTATTTGTACGGCCAATGTGCGTATATATGTCCCCTTACTACAAGCTATACGTACAGGGAACGTAATTTCTTGTCCTTCATATATTTCTATCTCATCTAAAAGCTCTAAAGCATAAATTGAAACCTGACGTGTCGGTCTTTCAACCGTTTCCCCTTTACGTGCATATTCATAAAGACGTTTACCATTGACTTTTACCGCAGAAAACATAGGTGGTGTTTGTTCAATCACACCTGTTAAAGAAGCTAGTACCTCTAATAGTTGATCCCGAGTGAATTGCTTTATGTTGGTATCCTGTTCAACTGTTTCACCTTCTGCATCCTCAGTTGTCGTTGTTCGACCAATAGAAATAATAGCTTCATAGGTTTTTCCTGCATCTGTTAAATATTCTGCAATCCTTGTTGCCTGTCCAATACAAATTGGCAAAACACCCTCTACTCCTGGATCAAGCGTACCTGTATGTCCTACTTTTTTTGTGCGTAAAATTTTTCGTAATTTAAAAACACAATCATGGCTTGTCATGCCACGTTCTTTCCAAAGCGGTAAAATACCGTTCATATAGTTCCTCCCAAAAACTTCTTTGTTGTAGCGTTGCCAAAACAACAAATTTTTTCTACAATAAAAAGCCTACCTGCATGAACATGCATTTTTGGCAGACTCTTTATCTTTTCCTTATTCTTTGTGTAGACCTCGTAGCAATGTATCAATACGGTTCCCATATTCAATCGATGAATCAAATTCAAAGATTAATTCTGGTGTACGACGTAATCGGATACGTGAACCGATTTCTGAACGAATATAACCAGAAGCTTTTACTAAAGCTTTAAGTGTTTCTTCTCGTTCACGTTCATTGCCTAAAGATGTAATATAAATAGTCGCTTGCTGTAAATCACCTGTTACCTCAACACCTGTAACAGTAACAAACCCAACACGCGGATCTTTTATTTTACGGCCAAGAATATCACCGAGTTCTTTTTTCATTTGCTCAGCAACACGGTTTGAGCGTAGAGACATAATTTGTCACCTCTATTTCGATGTACAGATAGTTGTGTGCTCATCCTTTTATATGTATTAGAATACTCTCTACATATAAATGACACAGCTATCTTCTGTTTCTTATAAATAGTCTCGCCACACATCGAGCTGTTCCCATGACGGATTTGACTGTAAGAAATGAAGCGCATGATTAATTTCTCGTTCGGCTGCTTCTTTTGAAGAAGAAACAGCAACAAGCGCTAATTTCGTGCGCTGCCATACATTTTGATGGTCAATTTCCGCAATAGATACATTAAACTTTTGCTTTGTGCGGGTAATCATACGCTGTAAGACAGCACGTTTTTCCTTTAACGAATGGGCAGTTTGAATGATGAATTCAACCTCTGCGTAGACAATCATTAGACGCGTTTAACTTCTTCCATAATGTAGGCTTCAATAATGTCGCCTTCTTTAATATCGTTGAAGTTTGTAATTGTAATACCACATTCGTATCCTTTTGCAACTTCTTTCACTTCATCTTTGAAACGTTTTAGAGTATCTAACTCACCTTCAAAAATAACTACATTTTCACGAATAACACGTACGCCAGAATCACGCGTTACTTTTCCGTCTGTTACATACGATCCAGCGATAGTACCAACTTTAGAAACTTTAATTGTTTGACGAACTTCTGCTTGACCAATAATTTTTTCTTCAAATTCTGGATCAAGCATACCTTTCATCGCTTGTTCAATTTCTTCGATTACTTTATAGATAATGCGGTGTAAACGAATATCTACGCCTTCTTGTTCAGCTGCACGTTTTGCATTAACGTCTGGACGAACGTTAAAACCAATTACAATGGCATTTGATGCCGCAGCAAGAGAAATATCTGATTCAGTAATTGCCCCTGCGCCAGTGTGAATAATTTTCACATTAACGCCTTCCACATCAATTTTCATTAAAGATGCAGCCATAGCTTCAACAGTACCTTGAACGTCAGCCTTCACGATGAGGTTAAGCTCTTTCATTTCACCTTGGCTCATTTGTTCAAATAGATTATCCAGTGTTACGCGCTGTTTTTCAGAACGCTGTGCTTGAATGGCAGACATTGCACGTGTTTCACCGACTTGACGTGCTGTTTTTTCATCTTCAAAAACAACGAAGCGGTCACCAGCTTGAGGCACATCATTTAAGCCTGTAATTTCAACTGGTGTTGATGGTCCAGCCTCTTTCACACGACGACCTTTATCATTCACCATCGCACGTACTCGCCCGTAAGCATGACCAACAACAATCGGGTCTCCTACTTTTAGTGTTCCATCCTGTACTAACAATGTTGCAACTGAACCACGACCTTTATCAAGCTGTGCTTCAATAACTGTACCTAGAGCTAGACGGTTAGGATTAGCTTTTAATTCGCCCACTTCTGCAACAAGTAAAATCATCTCAAGCAATGTATCGATGCCCTCGTCTTTTAATGCAGAAATCGGTACAAAAATTGTATCTCCGCCCCAAGCCTCTGGAACAAGACCATGCTCTGTTAATTCTTGCATCACACGATCAGGGTTCGCTGAAGGTTTATCCATTTTATTGACAGCAACAATAATTGGTACCTCTGCTGCTTTTGCGTGATTAATAGCTTCTACCGTTTGCGGCATGACACCATCATCCGCAGCTACCACTAAAATTGTTAAGTCTGTTACCTTTGCCCCACGTGCACGCATTGTTGTAAAAGCAGCGTGACCTGGTGTATCTAGGAACGTAATTTTTTTGTCGCCTTCAGTTACTTGGTAAGCACCGATATGCTGTGTAATACCACCAGCTTCTCCCGCTGTTACTTTTGTATGACGAATAGAGTCTAATAACGTCGTTTTACCGTGGTCAACGTGACCCATAATTGTTACAACAGGTGGACGTTCTGATAATTCTGCCTCATTTATCTCTTCTGTTTGTTCGAAGTGCGTTTCTAAATCCGTAATATCTACACGGATTTCTTCTTCAACTTCTACACCATAGTCTGCACAAATTAATTCAATTGCATCCTTATCTAATTCTTGGTTAATTGTTGCCATTACACCGAGCATAAATAACTTTTTAATGACTTCTGATGGTTCACGATGTAATTTTTTTGCTAATTCTCCAACAGAAAGTGATTCAACAAACGTAATTTTTTCTGGTAATTCCTTTTGTTTCACTGGTACTGATGGTTGGTGTGTTCTTGGATGGCGACGTTTGCCTCCATGAATTCCTGGTTTTGGTCGTTGATTATAACCACCGCCACCTCTACGATTACTATTATTATTGTTGTTATTATTATTATTGTTATTATTATTTTGTGTCATATTTCGATTTTGATTACCTTTTGTATTCTTAGATTTTTCGTTAGACGAATTTGAGTTTTGACGCATTTGTTGCTGATTGTTTGTTTTAGGCTTAGAAGTAGCAGATTGCTGCTTTTGCCCTTCTTGCCTTCTCATCGATTGCTGTGGTTTTTGTTGGCTATTTGCTTGTGTTCTTTGCGATACATTTTGAGTAGGTTGTTTCACTTCTTTTTTTCCTGATGTACTCAATGATTGGTTTAACTTCGACACAGTGTCTTTTTCTAACATAGACATGTGATTTGTTACACTCACATTTAATTTACTTAGTGCTTCAATAACCTCTTTACTCGTTTTATTCACTTGTTTCGCATATTCATGAACTCTGATTTTGGTCATCTGCTCACCCCCGATTATTTTTCGTTGAGTAGACTAGACAATTTACTTGCAAAACCTTTATCGGTAATAGCTAAAGCCACTCGGGCCTCCTTACCTGTAGCATGTCCTAGATCATAACGATCACCAATTACATGATACTCAACGTTGTAGTACGTGCATTTATCTTGAATTTTCTTGCTAGAGTTTTTAGAAGCATCGTTTGCAAGCAGTACTAGCTTAGCATTACCATTGCGGACTTCCTTTACTACTAACTCTTCTCCTGAAATGACTTTACGGGCTCTGGCCGCTATTCCAAGCAAATTAAACACCGCTTGCTGGATCATATAATAGACTCCCTACGAATCAACAATAGTAGTTCATCATATATTTCTTCAGGTATTTTTACATCAAGTTGGTGCCCTAAAACATTTTTCTTACGGGCGATTTCAACTGCCTCCTCTGATTTAGAGACATAAGCACCACGTCCGGATTTTTTTCCAGAAACATCTACACTTACCTCGCCCTCTTTTGAACGAACAACACGAATCATTTCTTTTTTAGGTAGCATATCTCCAGTAGCTACACATTTTCGAAGAGGTACTTTTTTATTAACGGCCATAAGAATCACCTTTCCTCTCTGAAGCTTGTCGTAAGAGGTGGACTAGCTACGCACTACCTCAATTATCTCCTAATTAATCCTAGGTAGACAATGCCATTATTCAGTCGACGCCCTCAACGTCCACTGAATAATGGCAGCAGACTAGTCACACGGCCTTTCTTACTTATTCTTCGTCGTCTTGATATAAGTCAACTGCTACACCATCAAAATCACTTTCTTCATCCTCAGCAGGAATATAGGTGCTAGTAGCAGATGGATAAATTCCTAGCTCACGGGCATCTGTTTCACTCTTAATATCAATCTTCCAACCAGTTAGCTTTGCAGCTAAACGTGCATTTTGACCACGTTTACCAATTGCTAGAGATAATTGATAGTCAGGTACAACAACCGTTGTAGATTTTTCTTCTTCGTTTACTTGAACATCTAAAACCTTTGAAGGGCTAAGAGCATTTGCCACGAAGACAACTGGATCTTCTGACCATTCAACGATATCGATTTTTTCACCGTTTAATTCATTCACAATAGTTTGAACACGAGCACCTTTTGCTCCTACACATGAGCCGACTGGATCTACCTCTTCATTATGTGCATGTACAGAGATTTTTGAACGATCTCCCGCTTCTCGAGCAATCGATTTAATTTCTACAATACCTTCATAAATTTCAGGTACTTCCATCTCAAATAATCGACGTAATAATCCTGGATGTGTGCGTGACACAATGACTTGCGGTCCGCGAGTTGTTCTCTCAACCTTTGTAATATAGACTTTAATACGATCATGCGGGTGGTATTTTTCACCTTGTATTTGTTCATTGACTGGCAGTGCAGCTTCAACTTTACCTAAACCTACATAAATATTGCGAGCATCTAGTCGCTCTACTACACCTGTAACAATATCGTCTTCACGGTCTACGTATTGTTCGTAAATTAAGCCTCGTTCAGCCTCGCGTACGCGCTGTGTCACAACTTGTTTCGCTGTTTGAGCAGCAATACGACCGAAGTTACGAGGTGTCACTTCTTGTTCAACCACATCTTCTAATTGATAAGCCGGGTTGATAGCTTTTGCATCCTCTAAAGATATTTGTAAACGATCATCCTCTACCTCTTCTACAACATCTTTACGTGAAAAGACACGAATAGAGCCCTTATCTAAATTTAAGTCCACACGAACATTCTGTGCCTGATTAAAGTTGCGTTTGTAAGCTGTAACCAATGCCGCTTCAATTGCTTCAATCAACACATCTCTTGAAATTCCTTTTTGTTCTTCTAGCGCAGTTAGCGCATCTAACAAATCACTACTCATTTTTTTCACTCCTAAATATGCATTATGCTCAAAAATCGATGGCTAGTCGTGCCAAAGCGATTTTTTCCTGTTCAATGGTTACTGTTATTTTGCGCGTTTTAATACGTACTTCCATCACTAATGTATGTTCATTGTATGACGTTAAGTAGCCTTGGAATTCCTTCATGTCCTTAATGGGTTCATAGGTCTTTACATAAATAAATTTACCAACCGCTTTTTCAAAATCAGCATCTTTTTTTAGTGGACGTTCTGCTCCAGGTGAAGAAACTTCTAAATAATAGTTTTGTGTAATTGGGTCTTTTTCATCCAATAGTAGACTTAGTCTTTCACTTACTTGAGCACATTGGTCAATGTCAATACCGCCTTCAGGTGTATCGACATAAACGCGTAAAAACCAGTTACGCCCTTCTTTTACGTACTCAATATCCACTAACTCAAGGTTTAACTCTTCTACAATTGGTTTAGCGAGCACTTCAATTAAAGATGGTACTTTGCTCATTGTTGCCTCCTGTATCTATTAAATTCTAGCGTAATAAGGATTCATCACTAAAACAAAATGTTGTAATGAACCATAATAAAACAGAAATTCCACCATTGCTTTGGTGAAATTTTACGGTCTTACCTGCTGTTAGTCAAAAATTTGTTTTGCTACGGTATAACAACAGAAAAGAGCGGGTAGGCCCCACTCTTTTGCTGGAAAATTATCAACAAATTATTACCATAAGAATAGCACAGTTTACAACACAATGCAAATTTCCTTATTCTAGACATCCCTAACATATCGCCATAGATGTGTCTGGAATTCGAAAATGTCCATTAGTTTGCCAAAAAAATCAATTTCGTCTTGGCGTAATTGTAACTGTCGCTTTGCTTTGGCTACAAAAAACATTTGCTGAGTGAAGATAAATAACATGCGTAATAATTAGAATAGTGATAGCTGATTAGCGTCTGGCATGCCTTCTAAACAGCCCAGTTGATCCATATATTCAATTAAAGTTTTAGATACACGACCTCGCTGCTGTAAATCTTCCTTCGATAAAAACTCACCTTCCTCACGTGCTGCCACAATTGTTTTCGCAACGTTCGTACCGAGTCCAGGGATCGCATCGAATGGTGGGATTAATGTGTTACCATCTATCACAAATTCACTAGCCTTTGAACGGTACAGGTCAACCTTTTGGAAGCTCATACCACGCTCACACATTTCAAGAGCAAGCTCCATTACCGTTAATAAGTTTTTCTCTTTAGTAGAAGCATCTAAGCCTTTCATATTGATTTCATCAATTTTAGCACGGATCATTTGTGAACCCTGTACCATCGATATTAAATCAAAATCATCGGCACGAACTGTGAAATAAGCTGCATAATAAAGGATTGGGAAGTGTACCTTAAACCAAGCGATACGTACAGCCATTAACACATAAGCTGCTGCATGGGCCTTCGGGAACATGTATTTTATTTTTTTACATGATTCGATATACCAGCCTGGTACTTTATTTGCAAGCATCTCTGCTTCAAACTCCTCAGATAATCCTTTACCTTTACGTACAGACTCCATAATTTTAAAGGCCAATGACGGTTCTAGTCCTTGGTAAATTAAATACACCATGATATCGTCACGACAGCCAATTACCTCTTTCAGTACACATGTACCGTTTTGTATTAATTCCTGAGCATTTCCTAGCCATACGTCCGTTCCATGAGAAAGTCCTGAAATTTGCACAAGCTCTGAGAAAGTCGATGGCTTTGTATCTTCAAGCATTTGGCGTACAAATCGAGTACCAAACTCTGGTATTCCTAATGTTCCTGTTTTACAGCCGATTTGTTTTTCTGTTACACCTAAAGTTTCAGGGGAACTAAAAATTTTCATAACGACTGGATCATCTGTTGGAATCGTTTTCGGATCTATACCTGATAAATCCTGCAACATCCGAATCACAGTTGGATCATCGTGCCCAAGAATATCCAGCTTTAAAATATTGTCATGAATGGAATGGAAATCAAAATGAGTTGTTCGCCATTCAGCATCCTGTGCATCCGCAGGGTATTGTACTGGGGAGAAGTCGAAAATATCCATATAATCTGGTACTACGATAATCCCCCCAGGATGTTGTCCTGTTGTTCGTTTAACACCTGTACAGCCCTGAACTAAGCGATCTACTTCTGCCCCACGAAAATGCAGGTTATTATCACTTGCGTATCCCTTTACATAACCATACGCTGTTTTCTCAGCAACTGTACCGATTGTTCCAGCACGATATACATAATCTTCACCGAATAGAACTTTCGTATAGTTATGGGCATTTGGTTGATATTCGCCAGAAAAATATGACGATAGGTAAACCTTTGACGTTATCTCTAGTTTTTCCCCCGTCCCACACCGTACATGAGGCTTTCACACTCATACGGCGTTCCATCGTTAGTTTTGTTGAATTTAAAGGCTTAGTTTTGGATTTCCTACTTCCGTTCTTAGCCTGTTTAATTTATTTATTGCTTTTACTTCGAATTTACTTATTATCTTTTGATATTCTTTATTTGTTAGTGGGTCTGAATGATGGATAAGCATATGATATTGCTTGTTGATAATAATTAAATTATCATACCCATCTGTGCCGCCATGAGCTGTTGGTTTTCTATGGTGGCAAATGGCTTGATGGGGTGTTAATCTCTCACCTGTAATACCACAACAACCTTTTTGTGCTACATATTTACTAAGGCGGTTATTTTCATACAAAACACTTTTCGATTTATATATTCCTCTACGAAACATTTCAATCTCTCTAACAGACACTTGTTTTAAATCTTTATGAATTGCTAGCCTATCTTTTGCGTTATAAATCGTAAATTCAGGTTTGCGTTGTCCTCGTATATCATGTCGAACTGCTTCAATAGGATATACCAGTAATCCATTGCTTTTGAAACGTGGATAATTGTAATCCCCATAAAACTTATCAATCACTCCATTTGTTTCTTTTGTTTTCACAAATATGTTCCTGTACATGAGTGACTTAATATTCGGATGAACATTATGCCTTATTTCATTAAAGTCCTGCGATATTCTAGTTGCAATCTTATAGTAGTTTTGCAATCCTAAAATATTCGCATTGAAGTTCATCACTTTTTTAGGGGTAGGGCTTTTTCTTAACTTTATTAGTTGATGCTTAATAACACCTTGTACCTTTTCTTTTGCCTTTGGGTCCATTTTTGAATTTACAATGTATCCCGTTTTCGCATTGCCTTTCTGCACCGCTCTAAACCGAATCCCTAAAAAGTCTGTACCGTTTTTCCGCAAGTTTGTGATTTTACTCTTTTCTTCACTAATCTCTAATCCCAATCGTTCTTTTAACCATTTTTCGACAGCTATTTTTATCTTTCTGGCGTTTTCATAGGAATTTGTGAAAATTTTAAAATCATCTGCATACCGAACTAGGTACATCGGTTTTAGCTTTGTTTTCTTTAGAGCATCGGTTTTGTTGCGTTTTAGCTTGTAAGGTACTTTGGTAGGTTTTGTTTCCCATTGATTCGAAATCCACCAGTCTAACTCATTTAATACTACATTGGCGAGTAGAGGAGATAAAATGCCTCCTTGTGGTGTTCCTTTTGACGGTACTCCTTCACCTGTAATTTCAGCTTTCAGCATCTTCGTTATAATAGCTAATACTTTTTTATCCCTAATGCCAATCGTCCATAATTGCCTCATAAGTTTTTTATGATTCATATTATCGAAGAAACCTTTTATATCGATATCAATTACAAAGTGTTGATGGCTGTGATTTACCATATGATAACACCTTGCCAATGCATCATGTGTGCTGCGTTTAGGTCTGAATCCGTAACTTTGTGGGTTGAATTTTGCCTCCGTAATTGGTTCTAATACTTGTAAAAACATTTGTTGTATCAGTCTATCCTCAATTGTCGGAATACCTATAGGTCTCATCTTCCCATTTGGTTTCGGGATAAATAATCGCCTAACAGCATGTGGTGCATAATCTTCAAGCCTTCTTCGGACAAGTTTGACTAGTTTATCAGCATTCATTTTATTCAAGTGTTTAATTGTGTGTCCATTAGCACCTTTCGTTTTGCTACCTGTATTGCTCTTCAAGTTTCGAAAGGCAAGTAAAATGTTTTCTTCGGAAATAATCAATTGATAAAGGTTTTTCATAAAGATTATCAAAAGCTGTTTGTAATTCAAAATATTCGTTATTTCTTAACTTTTGTATCATTAAGTCAGCCAATTAATCACCTCGTACTCGAAGCTTTCATTCTCTTTAGTCATACTAGAATCTGACTTGTGTAGGTTTATCTTCAACACTAACGACTTGTGCCCTTCCCTCTGAAATGTTTTCTCCTCCGACCTATTTGTTATTCAGTCATCAATGGCATTTCTTCAACGGTAATACGGCACTACTGCCACTCCGTTTAAGTAAGTTATAGCTAGTTCACATAGCCTTTCCTTACACCGTTGTCATCAGAATGCAACTTCCTCTTACGTTCGGAGCTTCACACGTTCCACTATTTCTATCTGTGCATCTTTCCTTAGGTTCCCCCTAAATTCCGCTAGGCTTGCATGTGCCTGTAACACAAGATGGATTTTCATAACCAAACGCTTACTCATCCACAGCTAGAAGTCCTATTTGGACCCCGCAGCATTTCTACTACGTGACATTCACGAAAAGTCAGTCGAGGGTTCGTCCCAGTGATTCTACTGATTCTAACCATAGAAAGTTTATAGACACCAGACCTATCATTCACAAGATTGCTCTCTTTCCACAGCCATACTGTTTGGGTGAACTTCAGCCTACTTTAACGAGCTTCATACAAGTTTCAGTTTCGCAGTCATCCACTTGCATGTCGTAGCTTCAGCGAGTGTGTTTCAAGACGTTACCCTATCATTCCACACTTCGAAATAGCAGTTCTACCAAATATGGTGGTTAACCTTTTCAGTTAACAACGTGTCGCACTCAAATCGATATCAGGCACCTTATCTCCTTTAAAACCAAGGAATGTTTCGAATGGAATATCCTGCCCGTCTTTTTTATAAGGTGTACCACATTCCGTACAATCTTTATTAGGTAAATCAAAGCCTGAGCTAACAGATCCATCATCAAAAAACTCGGAATGCTTACAATTTGGGCAAATGTAGTGAGGCGGTAGTGGATTTACCTCCGTAATCTCCATAAAGGTTGCTACTAACGAAGATCCAACAGAACCACGGGAACCAACTAAATAGCCATCAGCTAATGATTTTTTCACTAGCTTCGCAGAGATTAAATAAATTACACCGAAGCCATGACCTAAAATCGATTTTAGTTCCTTCTCGATACGTGCCTTCACGATTTCAGGTAAGTCATCACCATAAATGCGATGGGCCATTTCATAAGTTAAATTTGTTACCTCATCATCCGAGCCTTCAATTTTAGGTGTATATAAATCGTCTTTAATAGGCTTCACATCACCAATCATATTTGCAACTTTTTGAGAGTTAGTAACAACCACCTCTTTTGCAAAATCTGGTCCTAAAAAATCAAATTCTTTGAGCATTTCATCCGTTGTTCTAAAATGAACCTCAGGTAGCTTTGATTTATTTAAAATGTTGGCTCCACCTTGTGAACCAATTAATATTTGTCTGAACATTCCATCTGTTGGATCTAAATAATGAACATTTCCGGTTGCCACAACTGGTTTATCCAGCTTCTTCCCAAGTTTTACAAGTTTTCGAATAATATCTTCAAGTGTCCATTCATCACGAACGACATTACGCTCAATTAATGGTGCATACACTGCCTTAGGCTGAACTTCAATATAATCATAGAACCTTGCAACTTTTTCAGCTTCCTCTGGTGATTTATTCATCATCGTCTCAAATACTTCACCATTACTACAGCCAGATCCGATCAATAAACCTTCTCTATATTGCTCTAAGACCGCTCGTGTAACACGAGGCACACGATAAAACGTTTTTGTATGTGAGTGAGTGACGATTTTAAATAAATTTTTAAGCCCAGCATTATCTACTGCCAAAATTGTGCAGTGCATCGGTCTTCCTTTTTTATAAGCATCTCCACCACCAATATGCTTATTAAAGTCATCGTGGTATTTAATATTTAATTCATCTGCATCTTTTAACAGTTGTAAAAGTAAGTAACCTGTTGCTTCTGTATCATAAATAGCTCGGTGATGTTGAGTTAATTCAATATTGAATTTTTTACAAAGTGTATTTAAACGGTGATTTTTCATCGTCGGGTAGAGTAATCTGGCAAGCTCCAGTGTATCAATGACTGGATGAATGGTGCCCTCAAGCTCATATTTTTTATAGCCTGTATATAAAAAGCCAATATCAAATGATGCATTATGAGCTACAACAATGCCATCTCCAATAAATGCATGGAACTCCTTGATGACTTGCTCCACTTCTGGCGCATTTCGCACCATATCGTCTGTAATACCCGTTAGTTCAATGGTGGTCGCTGATAACGGATGGTGTGGATTGGCAAAGCTTTCGTATTTATCAATCACATTTCCATCTTTAATTTTAACTGCAGCAAGCTCAATGATTGTATCGTAAGCTGTGGAAAGACCTGTTGTTTCCACGTCAAATACAACATAGGTAGCATCAGCTAATAATTGATGCTCAGGGGCATAAGCAATTGGTACGCCATCATCAACTAAATTTGCTTCCATGCCATAGATTACTTTGATGCCATGTTTTTTTCCTGCTGCATAAGCATCTGGGAAGGATTGTACTACTGCATGGTCAGTAATAGCGACAGCTGGATGCCCCCATTTTGCGGCCTGAGCCACAAGACGATCAACTGGGGTAACAGCGTCCATTTGACTCATTGGTGTATGCAAGTGTAATTCAACACGTTTTTCACCCTCTGGTGCCTTATCCTGTCTTGTTTCTTTTTTGATTTCATTAATATCATTGGCCATCACGATTAAGTCACGAATAAATGTATCTGTTTGAACAGATCCTCGGACTTTTATCCACATACCCTTTTTCAAATATTGCATCAGCTCGGCATCATCATTATCGCGTGAGAACATTTTGACAATGATAGAATCCGTATAGTCGGTCATTTTGATTTGTAATAATGAGCGACCACTTTTCAGTTCCTTAATTTCTGTATCAAAGACAAAACCTTCAATAATAACTCGACGTTCTTCCTCAACAATTCGTTTAATTTCCATTATCTCATCGTCTTTAATATGCATTCCCAGCTGGAATGGGCGATCACCAAGGTTCGCAATTGCTGGATTGTCTTTCTTCTCCTGCTCACGTTTTTGGTAATCTTGTATCGCTTGCTGGGCTAAAGCAGCTTCTTCCAAGCGCTTTTGTTCCATAAAAGCTTCCTGTGCTGCAATCATTTCTTCTGTTTCATCCTGTAACACAAAGTCTATAACCATCGATGGAAAACCAAATTGACTATAGCTTATGGAAAGCTTTTCTGCATACTTTGTTTTTAGCATCATAAATTCCATTTCTTGCATGCAGGATAAAGTAATCTTTTGACCATTCCACGTTGGCATTTGAGATGCCAGACAATTTTTAAGGGTTGGCGCCATTTCATCTATTTGTTCAACTACAGTTAACCAATAAGCCTGAATAAGCTCTTCTGTCACATCTTTCTCTATCGTTTCAAATGTTGTATGAATCTGTGCAATAGCAGAAAATTTCTCCGTTAAATGTGTACGAAAAAGCTGATATAACGGAAACGGAAGTATTTCTCGTAATTTAATGGTGAAATGCCATAGTCTGTTTTTTTTGTGAACGGTTAAACGTGATAATTCACCTTCTTCAAAAAAGGACATATACACATCTTCTGTTAACTCTAGTTGCTGCAAGAGCATTCGAAACCTCGTTCTTGCCTCTTGTTGCTGTTCCAATTTAGTGACACCTGCTTTCTACAATCTAAATTGAAGAAAAAAATTCGCACCCTCTCTACGGGCGATTTACAAGCAACAACAGATACTTTTTGGCATCTGAAATTGCTTGATTGGTTCATTGTCCCGCAGAAGTGTCGCGAATTCTTTACTACTATCTTATCAAAAATCAATTATGCCTCGGCATAATTGCGTCCGGAATCGGCTTTGTGCTTAGGCCTGCATGATGCAGGTCAGTTAACCGTTATCGCATGGATGCGATGATTTTAGGCTAACATCTTTTATGAACTCCTTTTTGATTCCGTGGCATCCGCCGGAGGCTTTGGGCCAACATGATGTTGGTCACTCAGTCGTTGCCACAGGACGTGGCGTTCTTAGACTGAGTTCCGCTATTTCAGCGGGTGTTTGGACACCCTCTGAAAAGTAGCTTAAATTCGCATTCATCTCACCACTTATAGAGGTGGGAGACTTCTGCTGAAAGAAGTTAAAGGGTAGCCTCTATTGGAAGCAATTTCACCTTTGTTAAAGGAAATTAGTTTTTACGGAAAAATTCATTTAAGCGATCAATAACCTCTTCTTTTTTCCATTCAAATGTCTCACCTGTTTGACGGAACTTGACTTCAACAACACCTTCAGTTGCTTTTTTACCAACTGTTACACGAACAGGTAAACCAATCAAATCTGCATCAGCAAATTTAACTCCAGCGCGCTCGGCACGATCATCCAAAAGCACATCATAGCGGTACGACTTTAATAAGCCATAAAGCTCATCCGCTAGGGCTACCTGTGTTTCATCCTTTGTATTTACAGGTACAACATGAATGTCATATGGCGCTAATTGCGTTGGCCAAATGAAACCATTTTCATCTTGGAATTGCTCAGCCACAGCAGCTAAAATACGTGAAACACCAATACCATAGCAGCCCATAATAAATGGCTGTGCCTTCCCTTGCTCATCTAAGAAAGTACCATTCATTTTTGCAGAATAAGTAGTCCCTAATTTGAAAATATGACCAACCTCTATGCCTTCTGCAAATTTTATGATACCTTGTCCATCTGGTGATGGATCACCCTCTTGAATAAAGCGAATATCTAAATAATCATTAACAGCAAAATCACGCTCTGGATTTACATTGATTAAGTGGAATCCATCCACATTTGCACCAGCTACTCCATTACGTATAGATTTTATTGCATTGTCCGCTACTACCTTAACATCTACTGGTAATTTTACTGGTCCAATAGATCCAACTCCACAGCCTAATAGGTCTTGAATAGCTGCTTCACTAGCAAGTTCAACTGACCCAGCATCAAGGGCATTTTTTAGTTTAATATCGTTAATTTCATGGTCGCCTCGTGCAAGTACAACGACTAATTCACCATCAACATCAAATACTAAAGATTTAATTACATTGGAGGACTCAATATTTAAGAAAGCAGATACATCCTCAATTGTTTTTTGATCTGGTGTTGCTACTTTTTCAAGGTCTTTTAATGCCTCATCTGATGCTTGATAGTCTACTACTACTTCTGCCATTTCAATGTTCGCAGCATAATCAGACGTGTTTGAGTATGCGATTGTATCTTCTCCAATTGCAGAAAGCACCATGAATTCATGTGTGCCTTTCCCTCCGATGGAACCAGCATCCGCAATAACTGCACGATAATTTAAGCCTAGACGAGAAAAAATATTAGAATATGCTCGATACATATCATCATATGTTTCATCTAAGCTTTCACGTGATGCATGGAATGAATAAGCATCTTTCATAATAAACTCTCTACCTCGTAATAATCCAAAGCGAGGACGTTTTTCATCACGGAACTTTGTTTGAATTTGGTATAGTGTTAATGGTAATTTTTTATAAGATTTAATTTCATCACGTACAAGAGTTGTAATGACCTCTTCATGTGTAGGCCCTAATGCAAAGTCACGATCATGACGATCTTTCAAACGCATTAATTCTGGACCATATTTCTCCCAGCGGCCAGATTCCTGCCATAGCTCCGCAGATTGTAATGCAGGCATTAACAGTTCAATAGAGTTAATAGCTTCCATTTCTTCGCGAATAATATTTTCAATTTTTGATAACACACGTTTTGCAAGCGGTAAATACGAGTATACCCCACTTGTATTTTGACGAATAAACCCTGCACGTAGTAATTGCTTATGCGATTTTACATCTGCATCAGCAGGTACTTCACGTAGCGTTGGGATAAATGTTTTACTTTGCTTCATTCAGTGTTCCACCTTTTTTCATCAATTTCGCTTTGGCGTAATTGCGTCTGGATTTTGAATTGTGCATGCATAATTCATTCCTTTGAAAATCCGTGACATCCGCCGGAGGTTTTATCTTCATTCAGCATGTGTTTGGACACCTACTGAAAAGGAACCAAAACTGCATTCATCTCACCACCTGTAATGGTGGAAGTCTTCTGCTGAATGAAGATAAATAAGTTTATACTCTAATTAGCATAAACAAATTTAGCTTTGAACGCAATGTTTCAAATAAATTGCGCTCAAAGCTATGTTTTCCATCCATGTTAGCCTTGACGTAATAATCACGCATAGGCTTCCTCTAACTATGATGTAATGTTAACCTTTCTTCGCTAAAAGAAGAATCGTTGAATATCATTCCATGTGACAACTACCATTAAAATCATTAATAGTACGATACCAACAAAATGGACCATACCTTCTTTTTGACGATCAATTGGCTTACCTCTTACTGCCTCAAAGCCGAAGAATAAAAGGCGGCCACCATCAAGAGCAGGAAGTGGTAATAAATTCATGATGCCTAGATTAATACTTAACATGGCTGCAAAATTCATTAAAGCATAAATTCCCCATGCTGCAACAGTCTCTGTCGTTTTATAAATCCCTACAGGCCCTGATAATGCGTCAATTGTAAATTTACCAGTAATAAGCATTCCCAGTAATTCAAAAATACGCACTGTCATATGATATGTTTCTTGAGCACCATAGACAACTGCTTTTAAAGGGTTGTGGACTCTTGGGCTTGTCACTCCAATTTGACCATATGTCCCACCGTTTTCTTCTTTCACTTCTTTCACTGTCATTGTGAGATTTTCCGTTGCTCCATCTCGCTCAACTGTTACATTAATCGTCTCACCAGGTCGATTTTGTACAATCGAAACTAAGTCCTGCCACGTCTCAACAGCTTGTCCATCTATTGATTTCACCCGGTCTCCTGCAAGCATACCTGCCTGTGCAGCGGGATTGTTATCTACAACTTCTGTAATAATTGGCTCATTTGTAGGTACACCATTTAATAACCCAATCACTAAATAAATGAAAAATGCTAATATAAAGTTAAACAATGGTCCCGCAAAGATTGTCATTGCACG
This sequence comes from Lysinibacillus sp. FW301-JW8, assembly GCF_058788755.1. Taxonomy (NCBI): domain Bacteria; kingdom Bacillati; phylum Bacillota; class Bacilli; order Caryophanales; family Bacillaceae; genus Lysinibacillus; species Lysinibacillus sp. FW301-JW8. The sequence goes on along the minus strand of NZ_JBYTBB010000002.1, from coordinate 54,956 downwards.
TTGTCCCACTGTCTTAGCATTAAATTGACGGTCATATGGTGCGATTAACGTTTCTTTTCCATTTTCAACCAGAATGCAATCCCTTGTCACACTATAACGCACTAAATTCTCTTCTTCATCATAGCCTTCAATAAATAAATCTTTTTCTAAATCAGCTCGTTCAACTTCTAAAAATAATAAGTCTGGTAACTGCTTGTTATTTTGATTGAAAATAATTTTTTGGACACGATTATCTTCATCAACAATAAGCCCTACACGGTATCCAGGTAGCAATTCCGTACCATCCATGTCATCACCAGCCATACGAACGTAACCACCAATTGGTAAAAGTCGTACCGTATAGATTGTTTCACCATGTGTTTTTCCATAAATTTTTGGACCCATACCGATTGCAAATTCACGAACCATAATTCCTGCGCGTTTCGCAAACAGGAAGTGACCAAGTTCATGGAAGAATACGAGCAGGCCAAATATTAATATAAATGCAATGGCTGTTTGCATAATACCCCACCTTTAAAAGTGAATAGTTAACGTAATCTTGCTTTTGTTATTTTACCATGTCTAACACTGTTTTTCTTGTTTCACCGTCTACCTGCAAAATTGTCTGTAAATCTGGCACTAAAATGTTGTTATGTGCCTGCATCACACGTTCGATTGTTTCATCAATTTCAAGGAATGTTATTTTCCCTTGTAAAAATGCCGCAACTGCCGCCTCATTTGCTGCGTTCATCGCTGTTAAAATAGTACCCCCAGTACGCCCAGCCTCATAGGCAAGACGCAATGCTGGATAACGTTCGAAATCCATTTCTTGAAAATGCAGCTGACCAATCTGTGCTAAATTGAGCCGTTGTCCATTATGCAAAGGCATACGATCTGGATAACTTAAGGCATACTGGATAGGTACACGCATATCTGGAGTACCGAGCTGCGCAATGACACTAGTATCATGATACTCAACTAGAGAGTGAATAATACTTTCTCTATGTAAAAGTACATCAATTTTATCATAAGGCATATCAAAAAGGACATGTGCTTCTATGACTTCTAGTCCTTTATTCATCATTGTAGCTGAATCAATGGTAATCTTCGCACCCATTGACCAGTTTGGGTGATTGAGTGCATCTGCAACGGTTACATGCTTTAATTCATCACGTGATTTATCACGGAAGCTGCCACCAGAGGCAGTAATAATTAAACGTTCGATATTTTTTGGATTTTCACCATTCATTGACTGAAAGATTGCAGAATGCTCACTATCAACTGGTAAAATTGCAACATTATATTTCTTAGCCTCTGCCATCACTAAATGACCAGCCGTTACAAGTGTTTCTTTATTGGCAATGGCAACTGTTTTCCCCATTCGAATTGCAGCTAATGTTGACTCTAGACCGACACTACCAAGAACAGCATTAACAAGAACTGTAGAATCTGGATGTGTAGCCACCTCAACAAGTCCTTTTTCTCCAAATGAAAATTGGATGTGAGGATACTCTTTAGCCAGTGTCAATGCATCCTCTTCTCGCTGAACAGACACCAACTCTGGCTTCAAAGCTTCAATCATTTCACGCGTTTTCTCGATATTCTTCCCAGAAGAAAATGCGACTAGCTGAAAGGCATTATGTTGTTCCTTTAAAATATCATAGGTTTGCCAGCCAATAGACCCCGTTGCACCAAGTAAACTAATTTTTTTCACGACAAATTGTCCCCTTTTTCTCTCTAACAAATGAAATACTACGTTCACATTAATCTAGATGGCTTTAATTTCCTAAAAAATGCAAAAAGTGTAATAATGGCACAACAAATAATAGACTATCAAAGCGATCTAAAATTCCGCCATGTCCAGGTAATATTGTTCCTGAATCCTTTACATCAAAATGACGTTTTATGGCGGACTCCACTAAATCACCCATCTGCCCGATGATTGATGCAAAAATTGTGATGAAAATAAGTGAGATATAGCCATTTGCAAATGGGTAAATTGCCTGCATCCCTACAGCGAAGATTACCGCAATCACAATACCGCCTATAAATCCTTCTATCGTTTTGTTTGGTGAAATTTCTGGCCATAGCTTATTTTTACCTAGCTTTCTTCCAACAAAATACGCTCCTGAGTCCGTCGTCCAAACAATTAGTAAACAGTAGACAACATATACTAGTCCTTCATTTCTTGTTTCAACTAAATAATGGAAGCCTAAGCCTACATAAAACGCACCTAATAATATAAAACCAACTTCATCAAATGTTATTTTATTTTTGACAAGAACCACATAAATTAGCAAAAGCATAACGATGCCATACACAACCATCAAATTAGAAGAATAGCCAATTGCTTCTACTACCTTACCCGACCAATCCTTCGGTATAACAAGTAATAGTAAAATGAGTAACCCTAAAATACCGGGCACTGAAAAAAGTGAAATACCTTTCATTTTTAGTATTTCATAAAAGCCGACAACAGCCATTGCAAGCACAAGTAGTGTAAATGGTACATTTCCATAAATAACAAATGGAATAAAAAGCGCAGCTGCAATTATTGCTGTGATGATTCGTTGTTTCAAGTTGTTTCTTCTCCCTTCAACCCACCGTAACGGCGATTACGTTTCTGATAGTTTTCCACCGCTTCCAGTAAGGTCTCCTCGCTAAAATCTGGCCACAATGTATCTGTAAACCAAAATTCTGTGTAGGCGAGCTGCCATAGCATAAAGTTACTTAATCGTACTTCGCCACTTGTACGAATTAATAAATCTGGCTCTGGTAAATGAGCTGTCATTAAATGAGATGTTAAACATTCTTCTGTTATATCTTGTAGCGTTAATTGACCATCTTGCACTTTTTGAAGCATCGTTTTCATTGCATTGACCATTTCAGAACGACTTCCATAATTCAAGGCAAAATTTAAAATTAACCCTGTGTTATGCTTCGTCTCTTCCATCGCTTCAAACAAGGCTTTCTGTGTATGTGCGGGCAATAAAGCAGGATCTCCAATCATTTCCACACGTACATTACGTTCCATCATTTCTGGTAAAAAGGAGCCTAAAAATTCAACAGGTAGACGCATAAGAAAATCTACTTCTGTTTTTGGCCGCTTCCAGTTTTCTGTTGAGAACGCATACACCGTTAAAACCTTTATTCCAAGATCTGACGCAAATCTAGTGATTTTTCGTACCGTCTTCATACCTTCATGGTGCCCGGCAACACGAGGCATCGCGCGTTTTTTTGCCCAACGTCCATTTCCGTCCATAATAATCGCAACATGGGCAGGAATTGGCTCGCTTTTAGCAAGGGCAACACGTTCCCCCAATGATAGTGTATCCATATTTATTTGTTTACCTAATAGCTTTTTAAACATGCTAACTCCCCCACTACAACTAATCGGACGTATACTAACCTATCATAACAAACAAAAGCACGTTTTGTCTTTTTTTTCCCTCTAAATTGACTATGTATGAACCAGCTTCATTTAGAACTACTTACAAGTAAGGTTTTTAAGGGGTGTTTCCCTTTATCTCATGCAATCCTCATCTATGTTTTAGTTTCACGTAAAGAACAGTTCTTCTTAATCCAAAAAAGAAAGCAAAAATAGTTGAAAGGTATTTCTCTAAGACAATTAAAAGCTTGAATGTATGAGATTTGACTAAATCTGATACATTAAGATCTAATTGTAAAGAGAAAAGACGTCCTGATATATATAGGACGCCTTCATCTCCTTAAAAAGTTCCATCTTAGATATGTAAAGCGTCTGCTTACACCTCTAGAATTTCTTTTTCTTTTTCTTTCGTTACTTGATCTACTTTTACAATGAATTCATCTGTTAATTTTTGAATATCTTCACCGTAGCCACGTAGATCATCCTCTGTGATTTCGCCAGCTTTTTCAAGTTTTTTCAGATCGTCATTAGCATCACGACGAACGTTACGTACAGCGATTTTTGCATCCTCTGCTTCTTTTTTCACTTGCTTCACAAGATCTTTACGACGCTCTTCTGTTAAAGCAGGAATCATTAAACGAATGACAGAGCCGTCATTTGTTGGTGTAATACCAATATCTGATTTCATAATCGCTTTTTCGATTTCACCTAAGATTGTCTTATCGTAAGGCGTAATAACTAATAAACGCGCTTCTGGTACCGCAACACCTGCAAGCTGATTAATCGGTGTTGGTGCACCATAGTAATCAACCGTAATGCGATCTAATAGTGATGCGTTAGCACGCCCTGCACGGATTGATGATAATTCACGACTGAAAGCAGCGATTGTTTTGTTCATTTTTTCTTTAGCTTGTTCCAATACTTGTTTAGCCATTATGCATTCCTCCTAACAACTGTTCCAATTTTCTCGCCTAGTACGGCACGTTTAATATTACCTTGTTCTGTAATTGAGAAGACAATTAACGGAATATCGTTATCCATACATAAAGTAGAAGCTGTTGAATCCATTACTTGTAAACCTTGTTGAATAACATCTAAGTATGTGAGTGTATCGTATTTAATGGCATTTGTATCTATTTTAGGATCTGCTGAATAAACACCATCTACATTATTTTTAGCCATTAAAATCGCATCTGCATCGATTTCCGCTGCACGTAATGCAGCAGTTGTATCAGTAGAGAAGAACGGATTACCTGTCCCTGCAGCAAAAATAACCACACGTTTTTTCTCTAGATGACGAACTGCTTTACGACGAATATATGGTTCTGCTACTTGTGTCATCACAATAGAAGATTGGACACGTGTTTCAATGCCTAATTTTTCAAGTGCATCTTGTAATGCTAGAGAGTTCATAACCGTTGCAAGCATACCCATATAATCTGCTGCCGCACGATCCATCCCCATTTCACTACCGATTTTTCCACGCCATATATTACCGCCACCTACAACAACAGCAACTTCTACATCAAGATCTACTACTTCTTTTACTTCCTCTGCAACAGCCTTGATTATTTTTGGTGATAAACCGAAGCCAGCTTCTCCCGCTAACGCTTCACCACTTAATTTTATAACTACTCGTTTATATTGTGGCACACTCATTGTAAACCTCCGTCAGACTTTATTTAAAACATCTCTATTCCCTTTTCCATTATAGTACAAATAACAATAATTGCTAGTTATGAATAAGGCAGAATAGAAAATTATGTGGCTCATTACACCATAAAGTTGATTGATTTCCGTTCCGGCTAGGCGCTTTCCTGGGGGCGTCCGATGAGCCGCTTCGCTTCGCTCCAGGGTCTCATCTGTGACGCTGATCCCCAAGGAGTCGCCAAGCCTCCACTACAATCAACTTATATAAATAGCTTACATTTTTAACAAATATCAGCCACAACTTTTGCTAATGAGTCTATTATATCTCTTTTTCGCTAATTTCGGAAAAATAGGGAACACGCTATGTTGTGTTCCCCATTCTTTTGTCTAGAAAATCTAGATATTATTTGGTTAGGATCAAACGCAAGCTAAATTAGTTACCTTTAACTTGGCTCATTACTTCTTCAGCAAAGTTATCTTCACGTTTTTCGATACCTTCACCTACTGCATAGCGTACGAAACCATTTACTGAACCACCAGTTGATGCAACGAAGTCACGCACTTTTTGGTCAGAGTTTTTAACGAATGTTTGGTCAAGTAAACAAACATCCTCGAAATATTTACCAAGGCGACCTTCCACCATTTTAGCAACGATGTTTTCTGGTTTACCTTCGTTAAGTGCTTGTTCAGTTAATACTTTACGCTCACGTTCAACTTCTTCAGCAGAAACCTCATCGCGAGAAACATAAGTTGGGTTGATTGCCGCGATATGCATAGCAACATCTTTTGCAGCAGCAGCATTTGTAGAACCTTCTAAAGTTACTAATACACCGATACGACCACCCATGTGTAAGTAAGAACCAAATGCATCCGCATCTGATTTAGTTTTCACTTCGAAACGACGAAGGTTGATTTTTTCACCAATTGTTGCAACTGCTGTTGAAATTTGGTCAACAATTTTAACACCTTCAGCATTTGAAAGCTCTAATGCATCCTCAACAGATGCAGGTTTAGCAGCAAGTAATTGCTCTGCTAAAGATGTAACTAAAAATTGGAATTTATCATTTTTAGCAACGAAGTCAGTTTCAGCATTTACTTCAAGAATAATTGCTTCGTTACCATTTTCTAAAATGTAAGTTGTACCTTCTGCAGCGATACGGTCAGCTTTTTTAGCAGCTGAAGATAGACCTTTTTCACGTAGGAAGTCGATTGCAGCTTCTAAATCGCCATCTGTTTGTACTAACGCTTTTTTACAATCCATCATACCAGCGCCAGTTTTTTCGCGTAATTCTTTTACTAATTGTGCAGTAATGTTTGCCATTTAGTGTTTCCTCCTCAAATTGGTTGGACAAATTTTAGTGATAGGTTCTAAAAAAGGTGATAAGGGTTCTGAGCCACTTATCACCTTTTTGTAAACGTGAATTACTCAGCAGCAGCTTCTACAGCTGGAGCTTCTTCTTCACCTTGTTTTGACTCGATTAAAGCGTCAGCCATTTTAGCAGTTAAAAGTTTAACAGCACGAATAGCATCATCGTTAGCAGGGATTACGTAGTCGATTTCATCTGGATCGCAGTTTGTATCAACAATACCTACTAGAGGGATGTTTAATTTACGAGCTTCAGCAACCGCAATACGTTCTTTACGTGGGTCAACCACGAACATTACGTCTGGAAGGTCGTGCATATCACGGATACCGCCTAAGAATTTGATTAGACGTTCGTGTTCTTTTTTAAGTTGGATTACTTCTTTTTTAGGTAGAACTTCGAAAGTTCCTACTTCTTCCATTTTTTCGATTTCTTTCATACGCGCAACACGTTTTTGAATTGTACCGAAGTTTGTAAGAGTACCACCTAACCAACGTTGGTTGATGTAGTAGTTGCCTGAACGTTCAGCTTCATCTTTGATCGCTTCTTGTGCTTGTTTTTTCGTACCAACGAAAAGAACTTTACCACCGTCTTGACCAACTTGACGCATGAAGTCATAAGCTTCCTCTAATTTTTTAACAGTTTTTTGTAAGTCGATGATATAGATCCCGTTTCGTTCAACGAAGATATATTTCTTCATTTTTGGGTTCCAACGACGAGTTTGGTGACCGAAATGTACACCAGCTTCAAGTAATTGTTTCATAGAAATTACTGACATGTGAATTTCCTCCTAGTATGTTTGGTTTTTATCCTCCGCATTTATCGCTTGCAACAAGCTACCCTAATCTTAGAGCACCACTTACTACATCAAAATGCGTGTGTAGTAACAACACCATTTGCAACTATATCATAGCTTTACCCTATTCGCAACTGTTTTAGCCATGAAATTTCAATAAAAGCTCGATTTCTGTCTTGCCTTTTTGGAGTTGTTTCGCAATTTCCTCTGATGTTTTTCCTTGTTTCGCTAATTCAATGGCTTGTTGCTCTATTGTTAATACCTTTGGTTGTTCCTTTTCTGCCTCATTCGTCATACTAGCAGATTGTACTGCTTTTGAAACAGTTTGTTGCTGACGTGAATAAGCACTCGCTACAATGTTTTTAGGTATATATTTTCGTGAGTCAGTCGCTAAAGTAGCAGATTCTTGTTCTTTTTTCGTTTTTTCAGTAAGCGGTTCTTGCTCCTTCTGAATAACAATTTTTTCAGTTTGCTGCAAAGCATTTACTTTCACTTCTGATTTTGAAACGCTTTGCAATTCTTGTATTAAACGATTATTTTCATCTTCCATATCTGCTAAATAGACACTAATTGTATCATCCATTTCGCGCATTAAACGTTCCTGTTTCTTTTCTAAATCTTTAAATTTAGCTAATTTCGTATTTAAAATAATAAGGAAGTAAAATGAAAGCAACTGTAAGAAAAATAGAATCGTAATTAGTATGGTTGTCATAGTAAACTCCTATCCACTAAAATCTACAAAATTCCCTTTAAACGGATGTCGTGCCTGTTTTTCTTGCTTGTCACTCTTTTTCTTTTTTTTGCGAGTTCCCTTAATGTACTCGCCACCCGCTTCTTCGTCTTCACTAATCTCATCCATACCTTCTGAAGTATTTACAATTTTTTGCTTGCGATCGATTTCTTTTTTCAGTGCTTCATTTGCATGTGCTTGTTGAGCCAAAGTTTGCTGCTGTGCCTGATCTGCCATTTTCCCTGCCTCAAACGTTTTTGGAATAGCAATTTGTAATTCTACACCCTTTAAACTCATTGGAATTCCTCCCTTAATGTTATGTATCTAATCATCATTAAGCATTAATCATCTCACTAGATAATAACTTTCGCAGCTTTAATAGCGCCTTTGAGTGAATTTGTGAAATACGTGAAGTTGATAATTCAAGCATTTCACCGATTTCTGTTAAGGTCAATTCCTCTGTATAAAATAAGCTAAGCACCAATTGTTCCTTTTCATTCAATTTTTGAATATTCTCCGCTAAATCACCCAATAATTCTGATTTGATAATAACCTGTTCAGGCGTTTTTGTTGTATCATCCCTAATAACAAATGACTTTCCATCCGTTTCTTCCTGATCTTGTTGCTCGTTAATGGAAAGGACATTTGAAAAGAAATGCTCCTGTACAGTTTGATAGACTTCCTCCACTGGTAATTCCAAATTTTCAGCAAGCTCCTCTGGTGTTACATGACGCATATATTTTTGTTCTAACCGTTCAATTTGAACATCTAATTTCTTAGCTTTTTCACGAGCAGAACGAGGCAACCAATCTTCCTTACGTAAACCATCTATAATTGCTCCTCTTACTCTAAAAGAAGCGTATGTATCAAATTTCAAATCTCTCTTAATATCAAATTTATTTAATGCATCAAATAGACCTACCATGCCTAAGCTTGTTAGATCGTCTCTAGATACATTTTTTGGTAAGCTCGCGCCAATACGTTGTACATGATAAGAAACTAGTGAAATATATTTTTTAATCAGCAAATCCCCAGCATCTGGATCACGGTCATGTATCCAACGGTTCCACAGCTTTTGTTCATCGTTTAGATTTGGTTGTGTCATGAAATCCACCTCTCTTAAGAAAACGCATTTATCATTCAATAGGTGTTTGGACACCCACTGAATGAAGATAAAGTGATTACCATTCTTTCCTACATTATAGCAAGAATCGACCATAATTTCATTTGTTTCTCCTACTCTCTTACATATTGTTTAAATTTATGAGTGTGTATAATTTAGTTCATTGCTAAGTATTTAACTTAGTTTCTATAACTTGTGCATTTATGAAAAAATGTTTATTGAGAAGTTAATAACAAGAAATGAGGTCCTAATTTTCATTGCTTGATGCTATTCAATGCATTCACTATAACAAAAAAAGAGCCGCAACTCGCGACCCCTTATTTTATGCATTTACTTGCTGATGCTCTTCACGACTCATCATCGTTCGTACAACTTGAGCAATTTCTTCTGAGCTTTCATCCTGAAATTCAACAGTTGAACTAGCAGAAGATGCTTCTTGATTGCCTTCTTGAAGTTCGTCGGATGCGTTTTCTTCCAACTCACCTTCACCAATTGCTTCTTTATCCTCTGGTGTATATAAAATATAGGCAATTATAAAGCGAACTATATACATTACGAAAAACACAATTATGGCTACTACAAATGATCCTATAAGAATACGTAGTGGCGTAAGAGGTTTTTGAAATGTACTAAAAAAATAAATTGAAAAGGCAATTAGCGCTCCCCATAGGTTGTAAAAAATAGAACCAAACATTATATTTCGCTCACTCCTTGGTTAACTGTTCGAATATGTAATGTTGACGTTGCGGGATTAAATTCAATTGTTCTGCCACTATTACCACCAGTGTCTTCAGCAACTAATGGGATGCCATGAAGTTTCAACTCACGTTTTACAGCCTCTACATTACGTGGACCAATGCGCATCGAGTCTTTATCTGAAGTAAATTGGAACATTTGCGCACCACCTGCAATTTTTGCCTTTAACTTGAATTTTTGTACGCCTTCTATTTTTAATAAGTCAATCATAGCCGAAATACCTGTATCAGCAAATTTGGCTACGTTTATTGACTCCTGTCTACCTAAACTTGAATCTGGCAACATCACATGTATTAAACCAGCAATTTTTTTTGACTCATCATATAAAATAACACCTACACAAGATCCAAGACCTGATGTTCTGATGGTGTTTGGTAATTTTACCACATCCATTTGTGCAATCCCAACTTTAATAACTAGCCCGCTACTACTATTCAGCATCATCTATGAAACTCCCAATGCCTTAAAAATAGCATCAAATGAATCTGGATCGGGCAATAAGAAAAAGTGGCCCCTTACTGTTTCGTGATCCTCTACACCGTCTTCAAAAATGGATGTGTTTATGACGATAACATTATCGCTTACATGTGATAATTCAATTAAGCCAATACTGATAATAGCACCAAACATATCAACGCTTAGTCCTGGTACAGTTGGATAAATTTTCAAATTTGTAAAGTCAGATAACGCGGATAAATAGGAACCCGATAAAATATTCCCCATTTCCTGCATAGCTGATAATCCTAACTCTGAAACTGGTCGTTTTTTAAAGTCAAATGTTTCATCATAAATAAGACGACGGATAAAACGATTCGCTTGTTCGATTGGCAAGATAAAGAACATACTGCCTTCAGCATCACCTTCGATGCGTAGAAAGATGCCAACTACAACATTTTCAGATCCACCAGCAAGCTCCATCATGTCATTAAACGACACCATTTCTACCTTTGGTACTCGCATGTCAATTTTTTTTCCGAGTAAATTGGAAAGTGCTGTCGCAGCATGCGCAGCACCAATATTCCCAATTTCCTTTAATACATCTAAATGTAGTGATGTAATCTTTTGATTAAATGTCATTATCGATCCCTACTTTAGTGGATTTAGTACTTTCTCTAAATGCAATAAAATTAATAATCGTTTATCAATTTTAGCAACTCCTGAAATAAACTCTTCTTCAAGCGAGCCGACTACTTCTGGCTGTGGCTCGATTGAATTAGCAGGGATGTCTAATACATCATTTGCAGAGTCTACGACGAAGCCTACTTCCATATCTTCTAATGAAATAATAATAATACGTGTTGTTTCTTCGTGCTCAGAAATTGGTAAATCAAATCTTTCTCGTAAATCAACAATAGGTGTTACGACACCACGAAGGTTTATGACACCTTTCACATATTTCGCCGTTTTTGGTACACGTGTAATATGCATTAATTTTTCAATCCCTTGAACATGTGACACTGGGATTGCATATTCTTTATCGGCTAATTGAAAGACTATTACTTTAATACTTTCTTGTTCCACTGCATTTGTCATGATTTACACCTCTCTTATTCATTCACCTTACTTATTTTATAAGTGCGTTACAGTCCACAATTAAGGCTACTTTTCCGTTACCTAAAATAGTTGCACCTGAAATAGCAAAGATATTTGTTAAGTAATTGCCTAATGACTTCAGTACAATCTCTTGTTGGCCAATGAATGAATCCACAACTAAACCAGCAAGTTTCTCACCTTTTCGAACGATGACTACTGAATGGAATTCATCATCCTGCTGCTCTTTACGAGGCACTTCGAAGATTTCTTCTAAGAACACAAGCGGGACAACTTTACCACGGAAGTCAATTACTTTTTGATTATGTGCATTCATAATCTCTGATGAACGGATAATAGAAGTTTCAATTATTGATGAAAGTGGAATAGCATAAATCTCTTTTTCAATTTCTACTAACATAACAGAAATAATCGATAATGTTAGAGGTAATTGAATTGAGAAAATTGATCCTACATCTTGTGTGGATTCAATTGAAATATTTCCACCTAAAGATTCAATTGTTGTTTTCACAACGTCTAATCCAACGCCTCGCCCAGATACATCTGAAATGACATCAGCTGTAGAGAACCCAGATGCTAAAATTAACTCGTTAATTTGCTTATCTGACATTGAATAGGATTGCTCTTGTGTCACAACACCTTTTGATATTGCTTTTGCTAATACTTTATCACGGTTAATCCCTGCGCCATCATCCTCAATTTCGATAAAGACATAGTTACCACTATGATATGCACGTAGTACAACTGTTCCTTCTTCTGGCTTGCCTTTAGCACGACGCGCAGTAGGATTTTCAATACCATGGTCAACAGAATTTCGGATTAAATGAACAAGTGGATCCCCAATTTCATCGATAACTGTACGATCTAGCTCTGTTTCAGCACCAATAATTTCGAGGTTAATTTTCTTGTTTAAATCACGAGATAACTGACGAATCATTTTCGGGAAGCGATTGAATACTGTTTCAACCGGAACCATACGCATCGTTAAAATAATAGTTTGTAAGTCACCCATGACGCGGCTCATACGTTCCACTGTTTCATTTAACTCTCCATGGTTAACTTCAGTTGCAATAGACTGTAGTCGTCCTCGATCGATAACAAGTTCTTCAAATAAGTTCATTAATATATCAAGTCGCTCGATATTTACACGAATTGTTTTATTACCAACAGGCGCATGATTTTTTTCAGCCTTAGCAGGCGCCGCTGCTTTTGCAGGTGTAGGTTTTGCAGTATTTGTTTTTGGTGCAGTAGCAGGTTGAGCCTCAACTTCTACCGTTGCTGTTGCCACTACTTCTTGAATTGCTTGTTCTTTTGCGCTATGTTGCTTTAGTTCGATCATTGCGACAATCACTTCTTCGACTTCAGAAACTTTCATAATCTTTTTCCGCATATCTTCAGCAGATTCTTTTGTTACGAAAGCTACGTAAAATTGTTGGTCGAACTGTTCGTCTTCAAGCTTATCTACAGATGGAGTTGATTTAATGACATCCCCATCTTTTTCTAATATTTCAAACACCATAAATACACGTGCTGCTTTCAAAAGACAGTCCTCACGTAATTTCACTGAAATTTCGAATGCATTGAAACCTTGTTCAGCAGATTGTGAAATAACGGTTTGTTCAAAGCCGTCATACTCTAACACACTTGCTACATCAGTAGTTGGTGTCTCAATAGTTGCGACAATCACTTCTTCAACTTCTGAAACGCTCATAATCTTTTTCTGCATATCTTCAGCAGATTCTTTCGTTACGAAAGCTACGTAAAATTGTTGGTCGAACTGTCCGTCTTCAAGCTTTTCTACTGATGGATTTGCTTTAATAACTTCCCCATCTTTTTCTAAAATCTCGAACACCATAAATACTCGTGCTGCTTTTAAAAGACAGTCCTCACGTAATTTGACTGAAATTTCGAATGCATTAAAACCTTGTTCAGTAGATTGAGCAATAACTGTTTGTTCAAAGCTGTCATACTCTAACACACTTGCTACAGCTGTAGCTGGTGTCTCAGTAGTTACTACTTCAGGAATCGCTTCCTCACCTAATTCAATACGCTTTAATTGAGCAACGGTTGAAGATACATCTCGCTTTCCATCTCCACCATTTGCAATGTCCATCACCATTTCTTCTAAATGATCTACAGACTCAAAGACAACATCTAGAATTTCTGGCGACACATGAATTTTCTCGTTTCGGATTGCATCTAATACGTTCTCCATTTTATGCGTTAAATCTGCTAAATCCTCGAAGCCCATCGTTGCAGACATACCTTTTAATGTATGTGCCGAACGGAAAATTTCCCCAACAATCGCCAAATCTTCCGGATTTTTTTCTAATTCTAATAAATGTTCACTACATGCTTGTAAATGTTCTTTACTTTCTTCGATAAACATCTCTAAATATTGATTTACTTCCATAAGAGGACACCCCTTTTAAGGCAAATATTTCATTATTGTTTGTGCAATATCATCTACATCTGCAACTTCATCAATAAGCTGCGTTTCTACTGCTGCTTTTGGCATTCCATATACAATACATGTTTCGGCTGACTCAGCGATAGCAATTACATTGCCAGTACTTTTTAGTACCTTTAGTCCATTTGAACCATCTTGACCCATACCTGTCATAATCACAGCTACCTTATCAAAATCTTTCCATTGACTCACATCTTCAAACATCACGTCTACAGAAGGGCGATGTCCGGATCTAGGTGGTTCATTACTATCTAGAACAATGCCAAAGGAGGTACCTACTTTTCGAAGTTTCAGATGATACCCGCCTGGTGCAATATAGGCCACTCCATTTTGGAGAATATCGCCTTGCTCGGCTTCTTTTACAGTAATTTCACTTAACTGATCAAGACGAGTTGCAAGTGATTTTGTAAATCCGGCTGGCATATGCTGGACGATTAAAATCGGTGCTTGAATTGTTTTAGGTATTTTTGTAATGACTTCCTGTAACGCTCTTGGCCCACCAGTAGAAGTACCAATCAACACAATTTTCCTACCTATTTTATTCCACTCCACACGTGACCTTGATAGCTCTACTCTTGTTGGAGAAATATTGACAGGAGAGGCTATCTTTCCTTCATTAAGTGATTCTCTTCTTATGGTACTCACGTTTAATGCCGGTTCTTGTTGTCTTTTACTACCAGAAGGCTTCTTTAATTTTGAAATAGGTACCAATGATGCTTGTTCAACCTTGTGGACAAGTTCAGTTTGGATTTTATGTAAATCAAGAGAAATTGTTCCGCTCGGCTTTGCGACAAAATCCACTGCTCCAAATTCAATCGCTGATAAGGCATTTTCAGCACCACGTTGAGTTGTACTAGAAAGCATCACCACTGGAACTGGACATATTGTCATTATTTCTTTTAAAGCATCAAGTCCATTCATTTCAGGCATCTCAATATCCATTGTCACAACTGTCGGCCTCAATGTTTGAATTTTTTTTATCGCATCTTTCCCATTTCGTGCAGTTCCAACTACTTCAACCTTCGAATTACCAACAAAAAAGTCACTAATTAGCTTTCTCATAAAAGCAGAATCATCAACTACCAGTAGCTTGCTTTTATGTAAAAAGTCCAATTAATCACGCCCTTTCGAAAAAATACTTCTTAATTTAGTTAAGAATTTACTCGCTGACTGATCATGTGCGTGAACTTCCTCCACACGGTGTTCCATAAAACGAGCCACTATAAGTTGAAGTGTCTTCGAAATAAGTGCGTCCGGATAAGCAAGTGAAAAAGGTACTTGCTCGCGCACAGCCTTACGCACAACTGCATCCTCGGGTAATGATCCTAAAACAGTAACCTCTTTGTCCAAAAAACGTTTCATGGTCTGCTTTAATCGTTCATTGGTTTCCATTCCTTCTTCCTTACTATAAGCACGATTACAGAGAATATAAAACTGTTTATCCATATCTCTTACATGAATATATTTCATCATCGAATAGGCGTCTGTAATAGAAGTTGGCTCAGCCGTTGAGATAACAATAATCTCATCAATTGACGTCAGTAAATCTAATGACCAGCTAGTTGCTCCTGCCCCCATATCAAATAAGATATAATCAAAATTTTTTTGTAGTTGCTCAAATGCATGTATGAGTCGTTCAAGCAACATTTCTGACCATTCTAGGACACTCGACATGCCAGATCCACCTGAAATATACTTTAAACCGTATGGACCCTCAAATACCACTTCATCTAGTAACTTATTTCCTTCCAAGTAATCTTTTAAACTATAAGAAACATTTTTTCCTATTAAGATATTGATATTCCCCATACCAATATCCATATCAACGATTGCAACTTTTTTCCCTTTATTCGCTAGCATAGTTGCAAAATTCATTGTGAAGTTACTTTTACCTACCCCACCTTTGCCGCTTACAACAGCAATGGCTCTACCTAAATCACCTTGCCGCCTTAGCATTTTCAAGCGTAATGTTTCAGCTTGGTCTCTCATTTTTCTTCACCTTGGAAAAACAAATTAAGCACTGCTTCTAGATTAGCTTCTTCAATATCTTCTGGTACTTCTTGACCATTTGTATAGTAAGCAAGTCCTTTATTATATTTAATCATTAAATTAATCATTGTGCCAATAGAATTTGTTTCATCTAGCTTTGTAAAAATGAATTTTTCAATTGATAATTGCTTAAATTGCTCTATAATGTTTGCCATGTCCTTCTCTTTTGTTGTCATGGCAAGGACTAAGAAGGATTCCGCTTGATCATCGAATTTAATTAGACGCTGTAAATCATCGACATATTTTACTTCTTTATAATTTCTACCTGCTGTATCGATAAATACTAAATCTAAATGAGCCAAACGTTGAATGGCTTGTTCAAAGTCCGTTGCATTATAGGCAATCTCGACAGGTGCCTGTAAAAGTCCTGCATATGTTTTCAATTGCTCGATTGCTGCAATTCGGTACGTATCAGTTGTAATAAATCCTATTTTTTTCTTCTTCTCTAAAACTGCTCTAGCTGCCATTTTTGCGATAGTCGTTGTTTTGCCAACACCTGTAGGACCAAGAACATTAATGTATTTTCTTTCATAGGATATTCCTCCTATTGGGAAATCCTCTAGCCTTTTACGCAATAAATTTTTCGTTATCAGCTTACATTGTGAAAAATTAATTTCTGATGCTTCTCTAAAATGCATAAAAAGCTCATCACCAATCTCCGTGATGAGCTCTTCACTTAGCTCCTGCTGTCTTAAGTATTCAATGAAGGGGAAGAGTTCATCGGGATATTGAGCTTGGGTAGTCTTTTTATGCATAGATTGCATTAAAGATTTTAAATCTGCAATTTCCTTCCTCAATTCATCAGGAATGCCTGTGTCTTCATGTAAGGACACATCTTGCTGCGGCTGTCCTTGGTGTATTTTGGCTTGAACAGCATGGGTAATTTCTTGCAGCCTTACATTTTCTTTTTTAGGCGGTATTACAGGTACTTCGGCAGGTGTTGGAGCCAAGTTCTTTGGCTCCATTGAATCGATACCTGCCACTACCTCAAAACTTTTCTTTTTAATGATCCCGAAAAATTTCTTTGTGATTACTACTTTTGAATTTAAAATGACAGCGTCCTCACCTAACTCAGCACGCACAAGCTTCATAGCCTCTGGAATGGAAGATGCATAATATTTTTTCATTTTCATTCTACATTCACCACCCCAACACTTTGAATTTCAACCGTAGCATCAAGTTCGTTATAGGATAGAACAGGAATCTGCGGGAAGTAACGCTCTGTTAGCTGACGCAAGTACATACGAACAGCAGGAGAGCATAAAATAATAGCTGATTGCTCCATAAAGGAAACACGTTCTATTTCAGCTGCAATGGATTCCAGTACAATTTGAGAATCTTGCGGGTCCATTGCCAAGTAATTACCATGATCGGTTTGTTGAATACTATCAGCAATCATTTTCTCTACTTTACCCGAAACAGTAATAACCTTCAATGATGAACCGTCTCCAACAAATTGTGAAGTAATCTGACGCGCCAGAGATTGCCTCACATACTCCGTTAATATATCCGTATCGCTAGTTAATTTTGCATAATCAGCTAGTGTTTCAAAGATAATTGGTAGATTGCGGACAGAAACATTTTCTCGAAGTAATTTACCCAACACTTTTTGAATCTCCCCTGTTGATAATGGAGTAGGTGTCAATTCTTCTACTAAAATTGGATGTGTCTCGCGTAAATGATCGATTAGCTGCTTTGTCTCTTGACGACCAAGTAGCTCATAAGCATTGGCACGAATCATTTCTGTTAGATGTGTTGAAACAACACTTGGTGGATCAACGACTGTATAGCCAAACATTTCAGCATCTTCTTTCACTTGCTCAGTAATCCATTTAGCAGGTAAACCAAATGAAGGCTCAACTGTGTCAATGCCCTCAATAGAATCATCATCTCCTGGACTCATTGCTAAATAATGATCAAGTAATAGTTCACCGCGTGCCATTTCGTTACCCTTAATTTTAATTCGATACTCATTTGGCTGTAATTGAATATTATCTCGAATACGGACAACCGGAATAACAATCCCTAGTTCTAATGCTAGTTGACGACGAATCATAATGACACGGTCTAATAAATCTCCACCTTGAGCGGCATCCACTAAAGGTATTAGTCCATAGCCAAATTCAAATTCAATTGGGTCCACATTTAATAAATTCACAACGTTTTCAGGGCTCTTCATGCCATCTGTTGCCACTTCTTCCTCAATTTCAAGTAATTCTTCTTCATCCTCTGGTTTCTTACGCTCCATCATATATGCACCAGCGATTAGTGAAATACTGATTGGAAGTGTAACCCAGTTCGGGATAGGCGTAAATAACCCCAGCAATAAAATTGTACCGCCCGCAACATAGAGCAGTTTTGCTTGTGCAAAGAGCTGACCTGTAATATCTTCGCCAAGACTTCCCTTAGAGGATGCACGAGTTACAACAATACCTGTCGCTGTAGAAATTAATAGCGCAGGAATTTGAGATACAATGCCGTCTCCAACAGTTAACTTAGAAAAATGAGTTGCTGCTTCTGCAAATGGAAGCTTCATCTGAACAACACCGATGATAATCCCAAATAACAGGTTGATAATAACCATTACCATAGAGGCAATGGCATCCCCTTTAACAAATTTTGTGGCACCATCCATTGCTCCGTAGAAATCCGCTTCACCCGATACTTTATCGCGTCGTTCACGTGCTTCTCGCTCAGAAATAACTCCTGCATTTAAGTCAGCATCAATACTCATTTGTTTACCAGGCATCGCATCCAGTGTAAACCGTGCTGCTACCTCAGCTACACGCTCTGCTCCTTTTGTGATAACGATAAACTGTATTAACACTAGAATTAAGAATACAACTAATCCAACAAGAACATTACCGCCGACTACGAAATCACCAAAGGTTTCAACAACAGAACCAGCATCTCCGTACGCCAAAATGGCACGTGTTGTGGAAACACTCAGTCCAAGTCGGAACAAGGTTAACAGTAAAATAACGGAAGGAAATATTGAAAAATCTAATGCTTCCTTCATACTCATTGCTGTTAAAAGTACGATTAATCCCAATGTAATATTAATGACGATTAAGAAACTTAACATCCACGGAGGAAGAGGGATGATGAGCATCGCAACGATTAAAATAACCGCACCTAAAACCCCTATATCGCGAACTTTCATTTGTGTCCCTCCTACTTAAAAAACTTTAAATTTTCCGCTTAATTCGATAAACATAAGCAAGCACTTCTGCCACTGCTTTGAAAAACTCTTCTGGTACTGGATCGCCAATTTCTACCTGATCATACATTGCTCGTGCCAATGGTCTATTTTCAACCATAATGACATCATGTTCTTTTGCAATCAGTTTAATCTTTTGAGCGATAAAGTCTGTCCCCTTCGCTACAACGCGAGGAGCATCCATATTATTCTCATCATATTTGAGAGCAATTGCATAGTGCGTAGGGTTTGTAATGACAACATCCGCGCTAGGAATTTCAGACATCATACGACGCATCGCCATTTCACGTTGACGCTGTTTGATTTTTGATTTAATTAGCGGGTCACCCTCACTATTTTTATATTCATCTTTAATATCTTGCTTAGACATTTTAAGATTTTTTTCATAATCATGTTTTTGGTACATCCAATCTAAAATGGATACACAGAGTAGGACGAGAGAAGCTGCAATTCCCATGATTCCTACAAGCTTGCCCACTGTAATAAGCGTAATACCAGGACTTTTAAAGGATAATGCCAAAACCTCTGGCAAATTAGTCCATACAATAATTGTCGTAACACCACCGATAAAGCCAATCTTTAATACGGACTTAATCAGCTCTACAATGGCCTTAACTGAAAATATTTTTTTTAATCCCTTGATTGGATCCATCTTCGTTAAATCAAATTTCATAGGCTCTAAAGTAAATAAAAAACCAAATTGCAGAAAGTTACCTGCTAAGGCTCCTACAAAGGCTATTGCCATTATTGGAACAACGATATATGCCATCTGCACCAACGTTTCTATAAATAAATGTATGACACTTTCTATCGTTAGTGTTTCTACGCGTATATTATGAATGAAAGTTTGTCTGAAAAAGGCCAGTAAATCGTCTCGCATTGAACCTGCAAAGAAAAATAAGAAGATAAAGACCATGAGCATGACAATTGCACTGGAAATATCCTGACTTTTAACAACCTGACCCTTTTTTCGGGCATCTTGTCGTTTTTTAGGTGTCGCCTTTTCCGTCTTTTCTCCGGAAAAATATTGTAAATCTAAGTCTAGTAGTAGCTTCATTTTACCCACCACCTAAAATTGCCATAAAATCTCGCATTGCATAAATCATAATGCTAATCAACTTTTGGATAACCTGAATCATTACAGCCATCATTGTAAATAACACTAAAAAACTTACACCAATTTTAATAGCGAAACCGACTACAAAAATGTTTAACTGCGGGACTGTTTTAGCAGTAATACCGAGCGATAAATCAACTAAAAACAATGTTGCTACTACAGGTGCAGCCATTTGAAAGGCAATGGCAAAAACAGCCGTAAATGTTGTTATAATAAACGTAATATAATTGTCACTCGAGAAATGGGGAAATCCTTGATCCATCGGTAAAAATTGATAACTATAATAGATGCCATCAAGAATCATATGATGTCCATTAATAGCTAATAGTAAGAGCAATGCTAACATATTAAAAAATTGCCCAATTAAAGGACTTTGTGCTCCTGTTTGCGGGTCAATAATATTAGCGATAGCAAACCCCATTTGAAAATCAATAAAGCTTCCGGCTATTTGAATAGCCGACATGATGATATAGCCTACTAAACCGAGTAGCAGTCCAATAAGGGCTTCTTTCATCACTAATAGTATGTAATCACCATTAAAGGCAAATGGCTCAACGTCTATCGTATAATACATCATCCAAGCTAAAACGAGTGCGAGAGTTATTTTGACTTGTGGAGGAATCGTTCTGTACGAGAAGAAAGGAACCGTAACAAAAAATGCCGATACGCGCACAAGTACTAACAAGAAAACCGTGAAATGCGGAATTAATTCATTCATCTACTCACCCTATATAACGCGTTAAATTCTCAAAAATATCTCTCGCATAGTTTGTCACCTGGGATAACATCCATGGCCCAAAAAATACAATGGCCACTAATACAGCGATGATTTTTGGAACAAATGCTAATGTTTGCTCTTGAATCGAAGTTGTTGCTTGAAAAATACTTACCGTTAAACCTGCAATTAGTGCAACTAAGAGTAGTGGACCGCTTGTTAGAAGGATAACCATAATGGCACGCTCTGCAATTGAAATAACCAATTCACCTGTCATACTGTATCATCCCCTAAAAACTTTGTAGTAATGATTTCATCACGAGATACCAGCCATCAACGAGAACAAATAATAAAATCTTAAACGGTAATGAAATCATAACCGGCGGTAACATCATCATCCCCATCGACATAAGCGTACTTGCAACTATCATATCGATAACTAGGAATGGAATAAAAATCATAAATCCTATTTGAAAAGCGGTTTTAATTTCACTTAATGCAAAAGCAGGTACAAGCATAGTTAGAGGAATTTCTTCTACTGATGCTGGTTTTTCTGCCTGATTGTATGTTAAAAATAAGTCTAGATCTTTTTGCCTAGTATGCTTACTCATAAATTCCTTAAAAGGCTCACTGGCACGATCATAAGCTTCTTCAAGCCCAATTTCTTCAGAAAATAAGGGCTGCAATGCCTCTTTGTTAACCTCTTGGAATGTCGGAGCCATGATAAAGAAAGTTAAAAATAAAGAAAGACCAACAATGACTTGGTTTGGCGGCATTTGCTGTGTCGCCAACGCTGTTCGAACAAATGATAATACAATGACAATTCGTGTAAAAGAAGTCATCAAAATTAATATACTCGGTGCCAGTGAGAGAACCGTTAACAGTAAAAGGAGCTTCACAGCATTGGAGACATTTGCCGCATCGCTGTTGGACAAAATACTGATTGCATCATTCATTTATCATCATTCTCCTTTTGCTTCCATCTCTCCAGTTCTTCACTACGCTCCTGTTTAATTTCGGATATCTTTTTTTCAAATAGCTCACCAAATGAGTCTTTTCCTTGTTCTATGGATGAACTACCATTATTTTTTCTCTTAAACTTCGAAAATACTTCTGCAATATACGGTGATGATGCTGCAAGTTCTTGTCGTTCATTATAAAGTGCTAAAAGTGCTGCGACTTCTTCAGGATCAGTAATTTCACGTAACAGTTGAACATCCTCACCAACCCCAACTAAATAGAGTGTTTTCCCTACTTGTAATAACTGCACTGACTTTTGTGCACCTAACGATAAACCGCCTAAATTTTGTACCAATTGATTACGTTGAAAGTTTAAATTTCTTTTATTTAAAAACTTCATTAACCCATAAAATAAAGCTACAACAAAAATAAGCGCCAAAACCATTTTTATGTATTCCCATGCAGATATATCTCCAGCTGCTGATACATCTGAATCTTGTGGAGCAGCTGGATCAGTATCTTCTTTACATGCTTCTGTTTTATTGATGCAATCATCGACACTGCCTGTGTTAGATTCAGCGAAGACAGAAGCAGGTGCAGGGTACAAAAACAGGAAGGATACAAGAAATGCGAAAATCATCGTTAGACGAAATGATTTTAACATTTGCATGCAATCATCCTAGAGCTTTTTGAATCGCTTCAATTACACGATCAGCTTGGAAAGGCTTTACGATAAAGTCTTTCGCACCTGCTTGAATTGCATCGATTACCATTGCTTGTTGTCCCATTGCTGAACACATGATTACAGTTGCACTTGGATCTGAGCCCTTAATCGCTTTAAGAGCAGCGATACCATCCATTTCAGGCATTGTAATATCCATTGTTACTAAATCTGGCTTTAGTTCATTGTACTTTTCGACAGCTTGTAAACCATCAGCTGCCTCCCCAACCACTTCAAATCCATTTTTCGATAAAATATCCTTGATCATCATGCGCATAAATGCAGCGTCGTCTACAATCAAAATTCTTTTAGACATGGTTAACTCCTCCAATTGAAACTATCTTAAATTATTTAAACGCTCTGCTTGACTTAAAACATCTGTAATGCGGACACCGAAGTTTTCATCAATTACAACGACTTCACCTTTAGCGATTAAACGACTATTTACTAAAATATCAACTGGTTCACCAGCCAATTTATCTAGTTCAATAATCGAACCACTAGATAGTTCTAATATCTCTTTTACAGAACGTTTCGTACGTCCTAACTCTACAGTAACTTGCAATGGAATATCAAGTAGCATATTTAAATTTCTAGCTTCAGATTGCGAGATTACATTCGTATCAAAACTAGCAAACTGCGCTTGTTGAACATTGACAGGCTGAACAGGTCTTGTTGCATAAGGGATCTGTTGTTGCTCTTGATACATTGGTTGCTGCTGTACTGGCGCCTCCTGTTGTTGATAAATTGGCTGTGCTGGTGGTGGTGCTACTTGCGCTTGTGGTTGCACTGGAGGCGGTGCTATTGGTGCTTCAGGTGCAATTGTCGCAGCTACAGGTTCTTCTATTGTTTGTGTTTCTCCTAATAGAGACTTCACAATATTTTGACTAAATTTTAGCGGTAATAATTGCATTAAATTTGAATCAATTAAATTACCGATACGTAATCTGAAAGATACTTTTACAAGCAAATCATCTTCCGGAATATTTTCTCGTCCTTCATTTTGAGAAATATTCATTAAATCAATTGTTGGTGGAGAAATATCCACTTTTTTGTTGAATACAGTCGACATGGATGTTGCCGCAGAACCCATCATTTGGTTCATAGCTTCTTGAACAGCACTTAACTGAATTTCACCTAAGTCTGGTTTCGGATTTAATCCATCTCCGCCTAACATTAAATCAGCAATAATTGCTGCATCAGATTGTTTAATAACAAGTAAATTCATACCTGTTAAACCAATCGTATATTCAACTTGGACTGCCACATAAGGATGAGGAAATTCCTCTTCTAACTTATTGCGGTTAATCATTGAAATACTTGGGGTAGTAATATCTACTTTTTGACCTAACAATGCTGAAAGTGCTGTGGCAGAGCTACCAAAAGATATATTACCTACCTCACCTAATGCATCTTGGGCAAACGAATCAAGATAATCCTCTACTCGTATATCATTCATATCATCATTTGTAGAAGCTTCAGAGCCGCTGTTTTTATCTTCCAACGTCTCGCCCCTTAATAACGCTTCAATTTCTTCTTGGGAGAGCATTTCATCACTCATCTTCGTCTCCTCCTTTCAAAGGGTCGATAATTTGGATTGCTAATTTTTTGCCTTGCTTACCTGGTTGAACAGTAAATTTCGGTAATGTCCCTACTTTTAACATTAAAGGATTTTCGATTTTTTGATCTAATTGAATAACATCCCCAACTTGCATTGTCAGGAAATCCTCAATCGTGATATCTGTATTACCTAATTCAACGCTAAGTGGTAATTGGGCTTGTTTAACACGCGTTTCAAGCATTTTTGTTTGTTCTGGAGACATCTCTTTGGTATTTGTTTGCATCCAGTAACGAACAGATAGATTTGGAACAATTGGTTCCAATACAACATGTGGAATACAAATATTTATCATGCCACTTGTTTCACCAATAATCGTATTTAAGGAAATGACAACAACTGTTTCATTGGGTGAAATCATTTGTAAAAATTGAGGATTCACCTCAAGCTCCACTAAAATTGGATCAATTTCCGCAACATTTTCCCACGCTTCACGTAAATTATCAAATGAACGCTCAAATAGGTTTGTCATAATTTTTGTTTCAATTTCAGTTAAATTATCCACATTACTATGACTTGACCCACTTCCGCCCATTAAACGATCTAGCATGGAGTAGGCGATATTCGGATTTATTTCCATCAATATATTACCATCTAATGGCGGCACTTCAAACACATTAATGAGTGTCATATTCGGAATCGAACGTACAAACTCTTCAAATGGTATTTGGTCCACTGATGCAACCGTTATCTGCACATAGCTTCTCAGCTGTGCAGAAAAGAAGGTTGTCAGTAGTCGTGCAAAATTTTCATGTATTCGGGTCAAACTTCGGATTTGATCTTTGGAGAATCGAAGTGCTCGTTTAAAATCATAGACCTTAACCTTGCGCCCCTCATCCTCTTTCTTTATGTCGTCCGCTGACATTTCCCCAGTTGATATTGCGGAAAGCAGCGCATCTATCTCGGATTGAGATAACACATCTCCTGCCATTTGCCCACCTCCATTTCAAGCAGTTTTTCGTTTTATGAAGTAATAAAGGAGGTAAAATAAATCTCCTGAACTTCTCCTTCTTGCATCAATTCATTTATTCGTGTTTTTAATGATTTTTGGAAAATTTGTTTACCTTGCTTACCTTCTAAATCTTTTTGCTCCATTTCGGAAAGCTCCTGAATAACAATATCTTGCACTTGGAACATACGTTTCGTTAATTCTTTAGCTGCATCTTCACTTGATGTTTGAATTTTTAACGAAAATCGTACGACTCTGTTATCAGCTAGATTTGTCGTTATTTCTGGAACCTCTACAGAAGCTTTTACGATGTCATCAATCGATGGTTCAAGCGATCCAGCTGGCTTATTAAATTGGGTTAGCAATACAAACGCAATACCCCCGATAAGTATGATTGCTACTAGTACGATAATAATCATCGTCAACATTTTGTTATTCTTCATCTTCTTCACCTCGTAGATGCGGGTTTGATAGTATTTGTATATTTTTATAAAAGGCGGTTACCTTTTGTCGCACCTCATCTTCACTCTGTAAAACAATGATTTTGGTTCCAGTCGTTAATGTTATAGTCGTATCTGGGAAAGATTCGACCGTTTCTATGTATAAAGCATTCAATGTAAATGCTTTGCCATTTAGACGTGTTAGTTCAATCATTGAAATAGGGCCGGGTCTAGCGTGAGAGCCGGCCCGACCCTCCCTCATATGAAATTATGTTTTGATAAATCTGAATGCTGTATTCATATCCTAGTAATATATGCATTACCAAGTATTTCTTAACAAATAAAGCATACAAAATTAAAACTATTTTAGTCTATCGTTTTAAATTTACTAGCTCTTGAAGTACTTCATCAGATGTTGTGATGATACGAGTGTTTGCCTGGAAGCCACGCTGTGCCACAATCATTTCCGTAAATTCCTCTGATAAATCAACGTTAGACATTTCTACTGCCCCAGGAACCACTTTCCCCATCCCTGCTACTGTTGCTACTTGTGCATAAGCAACACCAGAGTTCGCTGTTTCTTGATAATAGTTACCACCAACCTTAGCAAGACCACCCGCATTCGGGAATTTTGCCATAATCAGCTGTCCTGCCCATTTACGTTGACCGTTTAAGTCTACATATTCAATCGTACCATTAGGACCTATGCTAATCTCCTTAGCCGTTGTTGGAATACGAATTGGTCCTACAGTTCCATCATCAGGTGTTAATTCACCATCATCATTAAATAAGTTAGCGCCCTCATCCCCTGAAGCGATTGGTGCCTCATCTGGATTTATACCGTCATCATCAGCTACCATAACAATTTCTTCCCCAGCGGATACACCCACTAAATATTTACCGTCAGCATTAACTAAGTAGCCATTACTGTCCATATAGAAAATACCATTTCGGGTAAATAAAGTATTGTTGAAGCCTTCTTCACCAATAAAACCACTATCTGGATCTGGAGCACCATTTGCATTAGCAACCATAAAGAAGCCATCCCCTTCAATTGCTAAGTCAAGTCCACGTCCTGTACCTTGTAATGAACCACCACCATGAATCGTATCAATGGCAGCTAATTGAGAACCCAAACCAACTTGTTGAGGGTTAACGCCTCCTCGTGTAGCAGTTGCAGCAGATGCACCTGCTTGTGTTTGAGACATTAAATCTTTGAAATTAACACGACCTTTTTTAAAGCCAACCGTATTAACGTTAGAAATATTATTACCAATAACATCCAGCTTAGTTTGGAAGTTTTTAAGACCTGAAATACCTGAATACATAGAACGTAACATAAATGCCGTTCTCCCTTCATTTTAAATTGTGTGCGTCTATCATTCAGCACACTAGGCTTCCAATTAAGGTCCAGCCCTTAAAGCACAATGGTGCCATCAATATTTGTAAATAATTGTTGCTTTGCCTCCGTGCGATCCATTGCTGTAATGACAGTAGCATTTTTAGCACTGACAATTAAAGCCGCTTGATCCATCAAGACTAATGGTTGTTTGACACCTTTTGAATGTGCCTCAAATACCTTGTCTGATACAACCTGCCATTCTTGATCAGAAATCGCTATTTTACGCTCCATAATACGTTCTTGGGCATGCTTGCTCACTTTTAGTTCTTGTTGTTTGGTAGCCTCCTGTAAATGAGCTTGAAACGATTGCTTCGATTTTATCGGCGAGGGCTGTATTTGGCGAATAGATGGATGCAATGGTACACGATGAATTGAAAATTTATCCATCATTATTCTCCACCTTTATTCGCTTATTACGGTAAAATCCTTGTCTGTTAACCTTTTATCATTGTCTAGCACATAATGAATAGCGCCATCTTTATTTGTTACAGAAACAATTCGTCCTTGCAGTTCTTGTTCTCCGTCTTTATAGGTAACATTTTTACCAATTAACTTACTTGCCTGTACAAGTGGCGATTCTGAAACTGAACCGTTATTGTTTGAATTCGTTGTAGAACCACTTAAAACAGCTGAAATATTACCTGGTGTTATTTCTTTGCCATCCGCTAATACAAATACAACATTACCATCTACGAATTTCAGGGATTGGATAACACCGGTTCCTTCATTGACAATAGGTTTTTTATCTTCATCTACCTTGTCAGTTAACTCGTGCCATTTGACTTCCTTACCGATAAAGGTCGAATAATTCATCATCTGTGTTTGTTGCTGTGAGGCAAGCAATGACTCCATTGCTTTCGTCATATTTTGCATTTGCTCTAATGAAGAAAACTGAGCCATCTGTGAGATAAACTCTCGGTCATCCATTGGATTTGTTGGGTCTTGATGTTGTAATTGTGTAATCAGTAATTTTAGAAAGGCATCCTTACCAAGTTCACTATTTCCTGTCTGTTTTGTTGGTCTTTTATAATTAGAATAATATAAGTCATCCGTTATTGATGTGTTCACAGTATTATTCGTTGCATCTGCCATGCTTACACCTCCTCGCTTATTAGATAATCACTAAAGGATTTGCCTTCATCGTCATCTTCGCTGCTTTGCTCCTGTTCTTCTTGCTGCTGTTGCTTAAAGAAATTACTAAAAAAGCTTTGATCTCTTTGTTGACGATCTGCGTCCTGTAGAGATTGAGCAATATCTAGACGCTCAATTTGGATATTCTGCTGAACAAATGCTTGCTTTAATTGATGTGCTTGACTATCCAGTAATTCTCGTCCATGTGCTGTTGAAGCAAGTAGTCGAGCTGTAAGGACTCCATCATTTTGCACTAGTTCAATGCGAATTGTGCCTAAATTCTCAGGGTACAATTTCAATGTTAAACGTGTAATACCCTGCGCATTCGAAATTTGAGCTTTATTCATGATAGCTTGCATCTCTTTTAATAATGCCTCAGATTGTGCAGGTTTAGCTGCTGGTAGTGTCACTTGGAATGTATCCGCTTTTGTTTGAACTGTATTGGCTGTTACCATCTCATTAGCACTTGTGTCAGTCTGCTTTGTTATCTGAACCTGTTGAACCACAGTCTGAAAACCCTGCAATGGAAGAGTTACAGTTGTTTTTGTTGTTATCTGCGTTGTTGTTTGGATTGTCTCTACATTCGTTTGTAACGCTGTTAAAAGGCTTTTAACATTTGTCAGCAAGTTTTCTTGTGGAGCTGTTAAATCTGTTTTTTGTCCGACTAATTGTGCTAGTTTTAATACTTGAAGTAATTGTGTTGCTTCTTTCGGTGTAACCTGTCCTTCACCCTGTAAAGCAGTAGCCACTTGTGCCTGTAGTACAGGTGCTTGAGCATCTACTAATACTAAAAGCTCCCAGACATCCTTCGCTTCTTTATCTTCACCTAGCAGCTTCTGTACTAATTTTTGAAGCTGTTCAGAATCAATGCCTAATGCATCCATTAAATTCTCAAGATTGAGCATTTCATCAATAGCGACAGCTTTATCATCTTCACCAATTTGAAGCATTAACAGACCATCATCATGTGGAATATCTAGTAAGTCAAGTACTTCCTCAATTGATTCAGCATTTAGAACAGCTGCTAATTGAGCAATCTCTCCGGTTGCTGTTGATTGTGTAGGCTGAGATGTTTGATTTGAAGCAGACATAATTTGTCCAAAAACTGATCCAAATGCAGATAGATTGTCATTTTTTGATCCTCCGCTAGCTTTAACATCAATGCCACCATTTGTAGCAGTAGCTGCTGTTTTCGGTGGTATTGCTTTAGATATCATTTGCATCATTGCTACATCCATCTTTTTCACCTCCTTTCATGTGTTTTATTGTTTAGCCATCATTTCTGTATATTTCGCAGCATTCTCAGGACTCATTTTTTCAAAAATAGCTGCTAATTTATCTGGCTTTAAATTTGTTAAGATACGAAGCGCCTCAGCATCACTCATTTTGATTAACACTGGAGCGGCAGCTTTAGGTGACATTTTATCGAATGTTACTAAAATATCATTAAAATCTCGCTTTGCATCGCTTTGTTCTCTATTTAGTTTTTCAATTTCAAATTGGAGCTGTTCTTTTTCTGTCAATAATTTTTCTTTTTCGGTCGTTGTAGTATCCAATTTCTTTTGTAACTGTGAAATTTCCGCTTCTTTTTCTTGTATTTCAGCTTGTAAATTTACAAGTTTTGAATCATTGTTAACGACTGCATCTTTTGCCTGTTGCTCTTCTGAAGGAACAAATGGCAAGCTTTCAAAAGCTTTCTTTCCTAAATCAAAGACATTCGTATTCATTAACGTTGCTACAACAAGTAAAACAGCTACCACAAACATAATAGGTATGACAAACCAGGTGAAAAATTTTCGAAAGCCTCCTGATTTACGCTTCGGTTGTTGCTCTGCTAATTCCACTGAAAGTCGATTTTCCTTTTTCGCCATGAAATCACCTGATTTCTCTCTTGTTATACGTAAGGGTTGAAATTTCATCTAAGAAAATGCCTTCAATCCGATCTTGCTCTTGCTGAAATAACTTAAAATCCTTTTCTCGCATTTTTTCAAATTTACGTACTTCCAAGTTTTTTTCTAATAGTTTTTCTTCGTACCAATTCATTTTTGAACGTGCTTGCACAACCTTCTGCTGTACATCAGTAATTGTTTTTTCTAGGCTATCAATAAATCTTGCATAATGATGAATTTCCTCTATAGATGAGCCAACAGCCAAACGCTCTTGTTGAAAATCAATTAAATCCTCTTTCTTTTTTAGCAGTTCATACAGCTTAGTTGCTATTTCTTCAAAAGAACGAACAGATTCTTTATAAGCTATTTCAGTTTCATTTTTTTCTTGTTCACGAATGGTTAACACTTTTTCAAAACGATATATATAATTCACCATTTATTTCCCACCACCGTTCGATAATGTAATTAACTCATTCATACTTTCAATAAGCGTCACTTTATCTAAATAACCTTGCTTAAGATAAGCTGTAATTAGAGGCTCATAATATATAGCTTCATCAATTTCTTTGGATGTACCACGTTTATATGCACCGATATTGATTAAATCCTCTGATTTGTCATATGTATAATATAGCTCTCTTAATCGTTCTGCTGCCTTTTTATGCTCTGGCTCTGCCACATGATTCATCAAACGACTGACGCTTTTTAATACATTGATGGCTGGATATTGACCTTTATTGGCAAGGTTACGATCAAGAACAATATGACCATCTAAAATCCCTCGTACAGTATCTGCAATCGGTTCGTTCATATCATCCCCATCTACTAATACTGTATAGAAGGCCGTAATAGAACCATTTTCATTCGTTCCTGTACGTTCTAACAGTTTAGGTAAAATGGCAAACACTGATGGCGTATAGCCTTTTTGAGCTGGTGGTTCACCAGTAGCAAGACCTATTTCACGCTGTGCCATCGCAACACGAGTGACAGAGTCCATCATCAGCATGACATTTAAACCACGGTTTCTAAAATACTCTGCAATGGCGGTTGCGGTAAAAGCGCCTTTAATACGCATGAGAGCGGGTTGATCAGAAGTGGCAGCAACAACAATTGAACGTTTTAAACCTTCGGACCCTAAATCACGTTCTATAAACTCACGTACTTCGCGACCACGTTCTCCGATTAGTGCAATAACATTTAAATCAGCCTGTGTATTTCGTGCAATCATGCCGAGCAAGGTACTTTTCCCCACACCAGAACCGGCAAAAATACCAACACGTTGACCATTCCCGACTGTCAGCATACCATCTATTGCCTTTACCCCCACTTCAAGCCTTTCATCTATCGGTGGACGTGTCAAAGGATTTGGCGGATCCTGCTCGGTTGGAACTGTTAATAATCCCTTTGGCAACACTGTTCCATCAATAGGATTCCCCATCGAATCTAGTACTTTACCGATTAGCTCGGGACCTACTTTAACTTCAAGTGGCGCCCCTGTTCCTTCAACTAAGCATCCAATTGAAATTTCTCGCAGAGAGGTAAAAGGCATTAGGACAACTATTTCATCCTTAAAACCAACCACCTCTGCTAGTATAATTTGATGACCATTTTTTGAAGTTTCCACATGAATTTTACAAACATCGCCAATGGAACTATCTGGACCTTGGGACTCAATCATTAAGCCGACAACTCGAGTAACCCTACCAAACTTTTTAAAGGTTGATATATGAGGAATTTGTTCGATTAATTGAGCCGTTTTCATCTAGATCATTCCTTACTTTCTAATATTTCATAGAGTTTTAATCTTAATTCATTCAATTGCTCATCAATGCTGACAACAATTCGGCCATGATTTGTTTCAATAAAGCAATCCGTTTCATTTTCTAAGTCTTCATTAACAAAAATCATGAATGGGACATCGGTTGGAAACATTTCAGCTAATTCATCACGATTTGCAGTAATTAATGCATAGTAGGTTGGTGATACATAAATTTTTATTTCTTTCATTTCTCTTGCTTCTTTAAGTCCTCTGCGAACGATAGAAACAAATAGTTCATTTTCACGCTCCAAGGATGCATCAATAATTCGATCTGCTGCTGTTAAGCCCAGCTCTAATATGACTGCCTCTTGATCCTCAATATATTTTCGTGCATTTTCCTTAGCATGTACGATGACCTCGTTGGCAGTTTGGAGAGAGTGTAGCATCGCTTCATTCGCCTTGTTTGTCCCATCCTCATATCCTTGGCCAAATCCTTCATCATAAGCCTCTTGCACACGATTAGGGCGTTCTTCTTCCCAGTTACGCTTAAGATGCTCAATTTCCTGAAAGAACATTTGCTTCTCCTGTTCAAAAGCATCACGTTCTGTCTGCAATCCGGCTCTCGCTTCTGTCAATATACGTTCTCGCTCTTCAAGTATTTCTTCAATCGTAATTTGTTTTTGTAATGGTGTTTCTTCCCCTTCAATTTCGGGTATTTCAAACATATCACGAATTTTTATTGTTTTAACATTATCGCCATTGGGCTCTGTATAGATAGAACGGATGATTCTAGACAATGACGTCATCTCCTCCACCACGTGCAATAATAATCTCACCAGCATCCTCTAAGCGACGAATCACTGCAACAATTCGAGATTGTGCTTCCTCTACATCACGTAAGCGTACAGGTCCCATAATTTCCATTTCTTCTTTGAAAGTTTCAGCCATACGTTGTGACATATTGCGGAAAATAATGTCCTTCACTTCCTCACTTGAAACTTTCATGGATAGTAATAAGTCTTCATTTTCACAATCACGAATAACACGCTGAATCGAACGGTTGTCGAGTGTAACAATATCCTCGAATACAAACATGCGTTTTTTGATTTCCTCTGCAAGCTCTGGATCTTGAATTTCGAGTGCATCCAGAATCGTTTTTTCTGTTTGTCGATCTACCCCGTTTAATACTTCAACGACTGCATCAATACCACCAGTTTCTGTGTAATCTTGTGTAACTGTTGATGATAATTTACGCTCTAATACAGACTCAATTTCGCTAATTACTTCTGGAGAAGTGGATTCCATCATTGCTATACGTTTAGCAATATCTGCCTGCACCTCTTGTGGAAGTGAAGATAAAATAACACCTGCTTGCCCTGCTTCTAAGTAAGATAGAATGAGGGCAATTGTTTGTGGATGTTCATTTTGAATAAAGTTAAAGATTTGCGATGGGTCAGCTCTACGTGCAAAATCGAAAGGTCGCACTTGTAAAGAGGATGTTAAACGATTAATAATCGTTTGTGCTTGTTCAAGACCAAGTGCTTTCTCCAATACTGTTTTTGCATAGCCAATACCGCCTTGTGTAATATAATCTTGCGCAAGAGCAATATTATGAAATTCCTCTATAATCTCCTCTTTAACGTTTGCTTCTACCTTTTTAACACTTGAAATTTCTAATGTTAAGCGTTCAATCTCTTCCTCTGTTAAATGTTTATAGACAGAAGCTGAAACCTCAGGCCCCAACGAAATTAACAAGAGAGCGGCCTTTTGTTTTCCGGTTAATTCCTTATCTTTCTTGGACACAGCCGAACCTCCTAGTTAGTCTTCAGCAATCCAACTACGCAGTAACTTTGCAAAATCGTCTGGCTTTTCTTTTGCCATTTTTTCAAGCTGCTTACGACGCATTGTAGCTTCCGTTTCAATTTCTTCATTTATATCATCAATCATTAGCTCTTCTTGTTCTTCTAGGATGCTAAGTTCCTCTTCTTCCTTCGCACGTTTACGTGAGCGGATAATGAAGAATGCCAGCAATAGTATTACAGCCAATAAGATACCGCCAATGACCCAAACCCACCATGGAATAACAGGCGTTTCTTCAGCAACATCTGCAACTTTACCATTTAATGGTTGTACTGAAACAGCTACTTTTTCATTGATCTGCTCTTGTGTAAGCTCGGCTGCAACATCCTTTGAAATTGTTGTACGAACAATAGTACTTAAAATTTTCTCTATATCTTCTCGAACCCCATCAGGTAATGAAGCTGCATCAGTTGCTGTTGGCGGCTCTACAATTACTTGGATACCAATATCTTGAATTTTATAAGGTGCCTCTTGAATATCTTTACGGATACGGTTTACGTCATTATTAATCGTTTCTTCTGTACGTTCATATTCCCCGTTACCCATCGCACCTTCATTATAAGTTGTGAAGTTATCAGTTGTTGTTTCTGCTTCAGGTGTACCAGCTGCTGCTGCTCCAGTACCAGTATATTGCTCTGTAATGCGTTGTGCACTAATAGCAATACCTTCCATATTCTCTTCATCAACTGGCGAAACTAGGTTTTCTTCACGATTTTCTTTTTTGAAATCAATGTCTGTTGTTACAGAAACAATTACTTTATCTTGCCCCATCAGTGTACCAAGCATATTTTGCACTTGACGTTGCAGGTCACGCTCCACCAATTTCTTTGCCTGTAATTGACCTTCAGCTGTTGTTGTGGAAGCCCCATCAGCAGTTGCAGCATTTAAATCAAAGTACTCAGAAAATTGGTTGGAGATTACAATATTATCGGTGCTTAAGTTTGGAATACTTTTTGCTACTAAATTATACATTGTTGAAATTTGCTGCTCTGTAAATTTATAACCAGGATCAGTATTCAAGACAATAGATGCAGTAGCTTCTTCTAAATTAGCATCTTTTACAAAAACCCCCTTTTCAGGGACGTTTATCATCACTTTCGCATCTTTTACACCTTCAAGATTTTTAATGAGCTTAGCAATTTCTGTTTCAGTTGCTGCTTTTTTTAATAGATTAAACTCATTATCTGTCATACCAAATCCAGAGCTGTTTGCAAATGAATAATCAATTGTACCTGTTTGTGGATATCCCTCTGAAGCTAATTGTACTAATAGGGAATCCACTTGTTCCTCTGGGACTAAAATGGATGTTCCACCTGGGGCAATTTCATATTTGACCCCTTGAGAATCTAAAGCTTCCTTCACTTGTCCAATTTCTCTTGTCGATAAATCTTTATAGAGAGGCACATATGTAGTCTTTGTAGCAATAATTGTAATAATAGCCGCTAGTGCTATTACTACAACGACGGATCCAATCATTAAAATTTTCTGTTTTTTACTACGACTTGTCCAAAATTGGCTGGTGTCGTTTTTTATTTTCGTCAATCGTTCATTCATTATGAATCCTCCGGTTATAGTGAATAACCTAACCATCAATAATTCGCGAAAACAGTGATAACCCCATAAACAAGCTTTTTGGGGTTATAACCTTTATCGAACTGTTTAACTATTCGATAAAGCTAGACACTCATTCGCATTATTTCTTGGTAAGCTTCAATCACCTTATTGCGAACTTCAATTGTTGCATTTAATGTAATGCTTGCTTTTTGTGATGCAATCATCACATCATGCAGTTCTACATTCCCACCAGTAATTAGCTTTTGTGTAAAATTATCAGAAGTAATTTGCTGATCATTCACTTTTGCTATTGCTTCTTTTAAAGAGTTCGCAAAGTTTTGCTGTGCTTCATAAGGTGTCGTCTGGAGTTTATTTGTTTGATTTACAACCTGAGTTGGTGTCATTAGTGAAACGGACGAAATTGTCATTATGTATCTTCCTTTCTTCTTAGTTATTTACCAATCTCTAAAGCCTTTGTCAGCATAGATTTATTTGCATTGAATACAGTTACGTTTGCCTCATAAGAACGAGTAGCTGACATTAAATCTACCATTTCTCTTAATGGATCCACATTTGGCATGTTTACATAGCCATCTGCGTTTGCATCTGGATGAGTTGGATCATACACAAGTTTGAAAGGTGTTTCTCTATCTTCTTTTATTTGTGTTACTTTTACGCCGTTACCTACACCACTTTTTGCATTTTTCCCAAGAGCCACATTAAAGAATTTTGAAAACTGTCCCTCTTGAGCAGTAAATGTTACTGACTTACGGCGGTAGGGCTCCCACTCTCCATTTACTTGTCTAGCACGCGTAGTATCCATATTGGTCATATTTGAAGAAATGACATCCATTCGTAAACGCTGTGCTGTTAAAGCTGAGGCAGTGGTATTCATTCCATAAAAAATAGACATTTATTACTTACCTCCTTTTATAACAGTATTTAATGTATTTAATTTACCATTAACACGATCAATTAAAGCATTATAATAAATTTGATTCTCTGCCAATTTCGCCTGTTCAGCATCCATATCAACGCCATTACCATTATTTCGATATCGTAAGCCATCAATATTATTCACACCAGGTGTAGATTGTCGAATCGAAAAATCATAATGTCTACTATCGGTACGATATGCTGAAATTGATATTTGTTTTTCTGTCTCTAGCATATCCTTAAAGCTTACATTTTTCGCCTTATAATTCGGCGTATCAACATTCGCAATGTTATTGGCAATTGTTTTATGATTTAAAGTTGCATAGGAAAGTCCGTTTTCCAGGCTACTAATAGTTCCTCCAAATAAGTTCAAAACCATTCACCTCATTTTATTTCAATCTATGTACTTCTTAATTTATCCAATAATACAATTGTAATTAAGATGATACGTAGTGTCTATTGTCTTTTGTCATTTTTTAATAGTAGATACGCCCTATTTTTTCTCATGATTAACCGGAACAAAACTCCCGAACCCCTTGAGCCATCTGCTTTCATAGAGTTTCAAGTTGCTTCTAGTTATTTTACACTATTTCGACAGTGTTTATGGTTTTAGTATTGAATATTTCCTTTTTTTTGCTTTTTTGCCGTTGACTCAAAACCAAATTCCAAGTCCATTTTTACTATTTCAATCAAAAAATATTATGGTTTAAACCGCTTAGTTGCTATATGACAAATAAATTAAGATCAGCCTTTATTTTTATACTATTAGTAACAGAAAAGTGTCAATGTTATGAAGGCATATATTGCCTTTAGCAAAAATTAAGCAGTTGATTTTCATTCCTCAGAGGCATTCCTATAGCACCTGATAAGCCACAGCAAATCAAAATTCATCCACATTTTAAAGAACCATTCACAAAGATTTCCTTGATCATTGATAATTATTTACCCGCTAGTTAGCATAAATCATTGCTATATTTCTTAAAATTTCAAAAAAGGTATCTGGAAAAACTAGTCCAGATACCTTTTGAAGTTCCTAAAAACGCGAGGAAATTTTAACTTATTTCATTTTAATTTCTGCTAATGCATTTAAAAACTTATCATTGAGCACTTTAATATAAGTACCTTTCATCCCAAGAGAGCGCGATTCGATAACACCTGCAGATTCTAGTTTACGTAATGCGTTTACGATCACTGAACGTGTAATCCCCACTCGGTCTGCAATCTTTGAAGCCACTAGTAGCCCTTCGTTACCATCAAGTTCTTCGAAGATATGTTCAATGGCTTCTAGCTCGCTGTAAGAAAGTGAATTAATCGCCATTTGTACAACCGCTCTGCTACGAGCTTCTTCTTCAATTTCTTCAGATTTCTCACGTAAAATTTCCATACCAACTACTGTTGCACCATACTCAGCTAAAATTAAATCATCATCCTCAAATTGTGCAGATAAACGAGCAAGGATTAATGTTCCTAGACGTTCTCCACCACCAACGATTGGAACAATAGTTGTTAGCGCATTTTGGAATAACTCTTTGTTTTCTACTGGGAAAGCAGTATGCTCGTTATTAATATCTAGATTTGATGATGTTTCTGAAATTGTAAACAAGCTATGTGTATACTCCTCAGGGAATTGACGCTCTTCAAACATCTTTTTCATTCGCTCATTTTCAATTTGCTGATGGATGGAAATACCTAATAGCTTTCCTTTACGGCTCACAATATATACATTACTGTCTATAATATCTCCTAGCGTATCAGCCATTTCCTTAAAGTTTACCGGTTTACCAGCAGATGCTTGGAGCATTGAGTTAATTTTACGCGTTTTTCCTAATAAATTCATTATATGTTCCTCCTATAAATGGTCCAAAGAGTATTTTCTTACTATTCTAAAGGTTTTTACAACTGAATGATACTATTCAGCTTTATCTTACAATATAAACTGTGACAAATCTTTGTTTTTTACTATGCCCGCCAGTTTTTGATCGACATATGCAGCAGAGATTGGAATATTTGCAGGTGCAATTTCTGATGCCTCAAACGATAATTCTTCTAACAAGCGCTCTAAAATCGTATGCAAACGTCGTGCTCCAATATTATCCGTTTCTTGATTTACCTCAGTTGCAATTTCGGCAATACGTTCAATGGCATCTTCTGTAAAGTTAATCTCTACACCTTCCGTTTCCAATAATGCCTTATATTGTAAAATAAGTGATTGATCTGGCTCTCTCAAAATACGCACAAAATCTTGCTTCGTTAATTTTTCAAGTTCTACCCGAATCGGAAAACGACCCTGTAGTTCAGGAATTAAATCTGATGGCTTTGACATATGGAATGCTCCTGCAGCAACAAAAAGCATATAGTCCGTTTTTACAGCACCATACTTCGTTGTAACAGTAGATCCCTCAACGATTGGCAAAATATCACGTTGTACACCTTCTCGTGATACATTCGCAGAAGAGTTACCTTCCTTACTAGCAATTTTATCGATCTCATCAATAAAGATAATACCTGATTGCTCAGCTCTTACTATGGCTTCTTGTGCAACTTCATCTGCATCAATGAGCTTGTTCGCTTCCTCAATTGTTAAAATACGTCGTGCATCCTTCACTTGGACTCTGCGTTTTTTCGTTTTTTTAGGCATCAAGCTAGATAACATATCTTGCATACCACTATTAGCAGACATATCCATACCCGTTCCTTGTAATGCATCAAAAATAGAAGGATTTTGCTCTGTTACTTCAACAGTAATCCACTCGTTTTCTAATTTACCATTACGTAAATCTATCGCGATTTGTGCGCGCTTTGAACGCACCTCAGTCTCTTCCGATGAGTTTTCATCAGTTGACTGCTGATCTTTACCACCAAACAGCATTTCGAAAGGATTTTGCATTGATTGTTTTTTTCGCAAGGAAGGAACCAATAATTTAACGATTGCCTCATTCGCTAATTCTTCCGCTTGCTCTTTTACAGACTCCATCATCTCTTCTTTTACAAGACGATGTGAAGCTTCTACAACATCACGTACCATAGACTCTACGTCACGTCCAACATAGCCTACCTCTGTAAATTTTGTTGCTTCCACTTTGACAAATGGTGCATTCGTTAACTTTGCAATTCTTCTAGCAATTTCTGTTTTTCCGACACCTGTAGGCCCTATCATCAAGATATTTTTCGGAATAACCTCTGCCTTCATGTCATCATTTAACAGTGAGCGACGATAACGATTACGCAAGGCGATAGCAACTGCTCGCTTTGCTTCATTTTGTCCTACAATATAACGGTCCAGATGCTCAGTAATCTGTCTTGGCGTTAAATTATTTTGCGTCATTAGTTCAGCGCCTCCACGATAATATTATGATTTGTAAATACACATATTTCAGCAGCGGTTTCTAGTGCCGCTTCGGCAATTTCACGAGCAGACATTGTTTCGCCTGCATATTTTTTGAGCGCTCGGCCAGCAGATAATGCATAGTTTCCACCAGAACCAATCGCTAATATACCATCATCAGGTTCAATAACTTCTCCTGTACCAGAAACAAGAAGAAGAGTATTTTTATCCATTACAAGGAGCATTGCCTCCAATTGACGCAGCATTTTATCACCACGCCATTGCTTTGCAACTTCTACAGCTGCACGTTGTAAATTACCATTGTATTCATTTAACTTTCCTTCAAACATTTCAAAAAGTGTGAAGGCATCGGCAACTGATCCAGCAAAACCAGCAAGGACTTGCTCATTAAACAGACGTCTGACCTTCCTTGCTGTACCTTTCATCACAACTGCATTCCCTAAGGTCACTTGGCCATCACCAGCCATTGCGCAGCCTCCGTTATGATGAACTGCAAATATCGTTGTCGCATGAATTTGTCCCATTCGTCTTCCTCCTTAGCTCTATTATGCCCTTGGATGAGCATTCATATATGTTTGACGAAGATGCTCTTTCGTTACATGTGTGTAAACCTGTGTAGAAGATAAATGTGCGTGACCTAATAATTCCTGCACCGTACGTAAATCTGCGCCATTATTCAATAAATGTGTAGCAAAAGTATGACGAAGCATATGTGGATATATTTTCGTATGGAGTGAGGCCTTGTCAATCATTTCTGTTAAAATATGACGTACCCCTCTTGGAGTAAGTTCCCCACCACGCATGTTGACAAACAATTGCTGATGACTTGTTTTTTTCATCAATCGTAGACGAGCTTGCTCTATGTAATCCTGCATCGCTAAACTCGCAAATTGACCGAATGGAATAATACGCTCTTTTCGTCCTTTTCCCATTACCCGAATAATTGAATAATGAAAATCTACATCCTTCACTTGAATTGAAGTAAGCTCACTGACACGAATTCCTGTCGCATATAACAGCTCTAATATAGCCATATTTCTGATTGATTTCAAATCATCACCAGTATTTGCTTGAAATAGCTGCATCAATTCCTCTTCGTAGAAAAAACTTGGTAAGCGTGCTTCTTTTTTCGGATGATAAAGTGAACGAAATGCTCCATCATCTAAGCCGAACTGTCTATTTAGAAAACGAAAAAAGGAGCGTATTGAAGAAATCTTTCTTGATACTGAAGATCTTGCTCTTTTTTCATCATACAACTTTGTTACATAAAGACGTGCATGTATATACTCAACACTAGCTAAATCATTAACACCCTCTGTCTGTAAAAAGGTTAAAAAATCTAGTAGGTCTGATTGATATTCTCGCACCGTATGAACAGAGAAGTTCTTTTCTACCTGGATGTAAAGCATGAACTGTTCAAGTGCATCTTGGGACGAAACTAACATGAAAAGATTCACCACCAATGATTTATTAATAATCTTCTCAAATGACGAACACTTACAATTTAATTGGATAAGCTTATCAGTACCGTATCGTTAATAAACATACATACTGACACTATACCTATCTACATAATATAGCAAGTAAAAATGGTTATATTTTGAGAAAATCTCCATACAAAATAATAAAATACGTGTAAATCAGCATTTTGTCTACAAAAAACAAAAGCCTCTAAGAGTATAACAACTATTAGAGGCTTATTGCAATTAAATTGTTTGTGAATTCACAAAATTACGAATTGTGCTTATTGCACGGTTTGCATGCATCTCAGCACGCTCTGGTTTGGAACGACGGCCCGGTGGTAATTCAGGGAAAATTCCAAAGTTAACATTCATTGGCTGGAAGTTTTTCGATTGTGCTTCTGTTATATAACGCGCCATACTTCCTAATGCCGTTTCGAATGGGAAAATAATTGGTTCCTGTCCTAATACTAAACGAGCTGCATTAATACCAGCAATTAATCCGCTTCCAGCTGACTCAACATACCCTTCAACACCTGTCATTTGACCTGCAAAGAAAATATTCTTTTGCTCACGAAGTTGATAGGTTTTCTCAAGTACTTTTGGTGAATTAATAAAGGTATTTCTATGCATCACACCATAACGAACGATTTCCACGTTTTCTAACCCTGGAATTAGCTGTAGTACTTCTTTCTGTGGTCCCCATTTTAAATGTGTTTGGAAGCCAACAATATTATAAAGAGTACCCGCGGCATCGTCTTGGCGTAATTGGACAACAGCATATGGGCGCTTTCCTGTCTTCGGATCTTCAAGACCTACTGGTTTCATCGGTCCAAATAACATTGTTTTCTCCCCACGAGTTGCCATTACTTCAATTGGCATACAGCCCTCAAAGTAAATTTCCTTTTCAAATTCTTTCAATGGGACAACTTCTGCTTCAATCAATGCTTGGCGAAAACGATCAAATTCTTCCTTTGTCATAGGACAGTTTAGATAGGCTGCTTCCCCTTTATCATAACGAGATTTTAAATATACTTTTTCCATATCTATACTATCTTTTTCGATGATAGGTGCTGCTGCATCATAAAAATATAGATAATCAAGTCCTGTTAAGCCTTGAATTTTTTCAGCTAGGGCTTTCGAAGTTAAAGGACCTGTTGCAATAACTGTTATACCTTCTGGAATTTCTGTGACCTCTTCATGAATAACCTCCACAAGCGGATGGTTTTTCACAGTCTCTGTCACATATCCAGCAAATTCGTGACGGTCTACTGCTAATGCGCCTCCAGCAGGTACTGAACATTGGTCTGCTGCCTTTAAGATAACAGAATCTAGCATACGCATTTCTTCTTTAATAACGCCTACAGCATTTGTTAATCCATTCGCACGCAAAGAATTTGAACATACAAGCTCTGCAAATTTATCAGTATGGTGAGCTGGTGTTTGCTTTACGGGACGCATTTCATAAAGTTTAACTTTCACACCACGTTTAGCAATTTGCCAAGCTGCTTCACTTCCTGCAAGACCTGCACCTATTACATTTACTACTTGTTCCGTCATGTTCTTACCATCTTTCTATCATTGAGTTGGTGCTTCTTCATAGTCACATTTCGTACACTGAATTTGTACACCTTTTTTAATTTTTTTCTCTACTAATAATGCACTACATTTTGGACATGGTCTACTAATTGGCTTGTCCCATGAAACAAATTCACATTCAGGGTACTGATTACAGCCATAGAATAAACGCTTTGTTTTACTTTTACGTTCTACGATCTCGCCCGTTTCGCACGAAGGACATTTTACACCAATAGGCTTCATTATCGCTTTTGTATTACGACAATCTGGGAAGTTTGAACATGCCATAAATTTCCCATATCGCCCTAGCTTA
This sequence comes from Lysinibacillus sp. FW301-JW8, assembly GCF_058788755.1. Classification (NCBI taxonomy): domain Bacteria; kingdom Bacillati; phylum Bacillota; class Bacilli; order Caryophanales; family Bacillaceae; genus Lysinibacillus; species Lysinibacillus sp. FW301-JW8. The sequence continues at coordinate 12,132 of NZ_JBYTBB010000002.1, read as the reverse complement.
AATACCATTGGAGAACCACAAAGCTCACAATCCTCTCCTGCCGGCTCATCTTTTATTACGACCTTTTCCATCGCCTCATCAGCATATTTTACATGAACCTCGAAGTCTGTATAAAACTCTTCTACAACATTTTTCCATTGACGACTACCTTCTTCAATATCATCTAAATCTTGCTCCATTTGTGCTGTGAATTCGATGTTTATGATATCTGGGAAAAATTCTAGTACGAGTTGGTGTACAATTTCTCCTAGCTCTGTTGGCATAAATCGTTTTGCATCTAACACGACATAGCCACGGCGCTGAATTGTATCGAGGGTCGGTGCATATGTGGACGGGCGCCCTATACCTAGCTCTTCCATTGTTTTTACAAGACGCGCCTCTGAATAACGTGGTGGTGGCTGAGTAAAATGTTGCTTTGGCTCGATTTCAAGAGATTTTACTTGATCGCCAACTTCCATTTCAGGTAGAAGCTTTGTTGTTTCCTCTGTTTGATCATCAGTGCCCTCAATATATAGCTTCATAAAGCCTGCAAATTTAACTTGTGAGCCGTTTGCACGGAATAAAACATCGCCATTTTGAAGGTCTACAGCAACTGTATCAAGTATAGCTGGTGCCATCTGGCTAGCGATAAAGCGCTCCCAAATTAAACGATATAAGCGTAATTGATCACGGCTAAGTACTGCTTTTAATTCTTCTGGAGATCGCATCGTGCTAGTTGGACGAATCGCCTCATGGGCATCCTGTGCATTTGATGCTTTTTTTGCCTGCTTCGTATCTGTTGAAATGTATTCTTTGCCATATTTCGATTCAATGTATGCATTCGCTTCCGCTTTTGCAGTATCTGAAATACGAGTTGAATCAGTACGCATATAGGTAATTAAACCGACTGTTCCCTCTTTTTTACCAATATCAATACCTTCATATAATTGTTGCGCTAGCATCATTGTCTTCTTCGCACGGAAATTTAACTTACGTGCCGCTTCTTGCTGTAAAGAGGAAGTTGTAAAGGCTGGTGCTGCATTACGTTTACGTTCTTTTTTAGAAACATTAACAACAGTAAAATCTGTACCCTTTACATCTTTTAAAACAGCCTTTACTTGTTCTTCATTTGTTAATTTTATTTTGTCTTTGCCATTACCATAGTAAAGTGCATCAAACGTTTTTTTGCCTTTTTCAAAAGAGCCCTCAATTGTCCAATATTCTTCAGGTTGGAAGTTTTTAATTTCATTTTCACGGTCAATAATCATGCGCAGTGCTACAGATTGTACGCGTCCTGCTGATAATCCCTTTTTAACCTTTTTCCATAGAATTGGACTAATGTTATAGCCAACAAGTCTGTCCAATATACGTCTTGTTTGCTGTGCATCTACTAGATCCATATTAATTGGACGTGGATTTTTAAAAGATTCTAGAATTGCATCTTTTGTTATTTCGTTAAACACAACACGACAATCAGAATGAATATCAATATTTAACGCAGTCGCAAGGTGCCAAGCAATCGCTTCTCCCTCACGGTCTGGATCGGCCGCTAGATAAACTTTCTTCACTTTTTTTGCAGCAGTCTTTAATTCCTGTAAAACAGGTCCTTTACCGCGAATAGTAATATATTTAGGCTCAAAGTTATTTTCAGCACTAACGCCCATCTGGCTACGTGGTAAGTCACGAACATGCCCGATTGATGCTTTTACTTTATATTTTTTTCCTAAATAACGTTCAATTGTTTTTGCTTTTGCTGGTGATTCTACAATCACTAAATAATCCGCCATCTATGTCTCCCCCTTAGCGAGGTCTATTGCTAATTTTTTAAGTTACCTGTTGCAAAATGTATAACAGATTTTAAGATAATGCAACTTTTTTTCAATTTTTGTTAGAAAAGAGCGTAAGTGATGCAACGATTTCATGTCCATTACATACTGGAATAGCTCCTTCTACAAGTAATCTATTCGTCCCTTTTGATTGCTCAGCATCAATTGGACCTGGCACTACGAATACATCTTTTCCTTGCTCTAGTGCGCATTCTGTCGTAATAAGCGTTCCACTTCTTAATGAAGCCTCTGTGACAACTAATGCTTGCGATAAACCGCTAATGATACGGTTACGCATAGGAAAATGCCATTTCTCTGGCTTCATGTAAGGCGGATACTCTGTGACTAATAAATGATGCTCCGCTATACTCTCTGCTAGGGCTTTGTTTTCCATTGGGTATATATAATTAAAACCATGGCCAAGCACTGCAATTGTCTGCCCGCCAACTTTTATTGTTGCCTCATGAGCCATTGTATCTGCACCTTTTGCAAGCCCGCTCACTACCGTATATCCGTGTTCAACGAGAGGCGGGACAATTAAGTCCATCGCGGTTTTTGTATAAGCTGTAGCCTTTCTAGAACCTATTATAGCTACTTGTTTTCCTTTCATTAATTGCAAATACCGACCTTTCACATACAATACAGTAGGTGGACTGGAGATTTCAAATAATTGCGCTGGATAAAAAGGATGATGAAAAGGTATGGGGAAAATATGGGAACGTTCATAGGCCTCTTCAAACGACCATGTCATAATTTGTCGAAAACTTCGAGAAATTTGCAAGGCTTTGTGCGATGATATTTGCAATGCATTTGCGATCTCATTGGGGGCTGCTTCTTCAAAATAACTTAATAGATCTACTGGAGACAGTAATTGCTGAAGTTTTTGAAGTGGTAACGGGTAAACATAATGCAAAGCTAGTAATCTTTGTGTATCGACTGAAAAAATCATTTAAAAACCTCCTTTTAAATAGAAGAAAGATAAATGACCGCAATCTTTATTTTCATCACATAATCAATAAGAATATTACTACTAGTTATGCTCGCACTTTTATATCGGACAAGCAGGAGAAGTACTTTAATCTATGTCCATTTAAAGTAAAGAAAAAGATGTAGCCACAATGTGCTACATCTTCCATTTTAATGGGTTTTACACTTTTCGTATAGCCCTTTTTCTTTAATTACCTTAATAAGCGTTTCACCAATTACAGATGGTGTTTCAGCTACTTCAATACCAGCCGCATTCATAGCCTTAATTTTTTCAGCTGCTGTTCCTTTACCACCAGAAATAATAGCACCAGCATGACCCATACGTTTTCCTGGAGGTGCTGTTTGTCCACCGATAAAGCCAATGACAGGTTTCGTCATATTTGCTTTAATCCATTCAGCAGCTTCCTCTTCAGCAGTACCACCGATTTCCCCAATCATAACAACTGCATATGTTTCTGGGTCATTATTGAAAGCTTCTAATACATCGATAAAGTTTGTACCATTGACAGGGTCTCCACCAATACCTACAGCCGTAGTTTGACCTATACCCTCTTGTGTTAATTGATGAACTGCCTCATATGTTAATGTTCCAGAGCGGGAAACCACTCCTACATGTCCTTTTGTATGAATATAGCCAGGCATGATACCAATTTTACATTCATCTGCTGTAATAACACCTGGACAGTTTGGTCCTACTAGGCGAGTTTTTTTACCTTCCATATAACGTTTAACTTTTACCATATCAAGGACAGGTATATGTTCCGTTATACAGATTGTTAATTCTAATTCAGCATCTACAGCTTCTAGAATTGCATCTGCTGCAAATGGAGCAGGCACATAAATAACTGATGTAGTTGCACCTGTTACAGCTACTGCTTCTGCTACTGTATTGAATACAGGTACTCCCTCGATTTCAAGACCACCTTTACCTGGTGTTACACCTGCTACGATTTTAGTGCCGTACTCAAGCATTTGTTTTGTATGGAAAAGCGCCGTTTCGCCTGTAATCCCTTGTACAATTACCTTCGTATCTTTATTAATAAATACAGCCATTATTCTCCCTGCCTTCCTTAGCCTACTAGTCCCACAATTTTTTGTGCACCGTCAGCCATCGAATCCGCTGCAACGATGTTTAAACCAGATGCATTTAAAATTTCTTTTCCAAGTTCTACATTTGTACCTTCTAAACGTACAACTAACGGCACAGCTAGGCCAATTTCTTTAGCAGCTGTTACCACACCTTCAGCGATAATGTTACATTTCATAATTCCGCCAAAAATGTTTACGAAAATGCCTTTTACATGTGGATCAGAAAGGATAATTTTGAAAGCCTCTGTAACTTTTTCAGCTGTTGCACCGCCACCTACATCAAGGAAGTTAGCGGGACTTCCGCCATAATAGCTAATTGTGTCCATTGTAGCCATAGCAAGACCCGCACCATTAACCATGCAGCCAATGTTGCCATCTAGTGAAATATAGCTAAGGTCATATTTGGATGCTTCGATTTCCTTTGCATCCTCTTCATCAAAGTCGCGTAATTCGACAATATCTTTATGACGATATAATGCATTGGCATCAAAATTGAATTTAGCATCTAGTGCCACTACATCGCCTTGTCCAGTGACAACAAGCGGATTGATTTCAACAATTGATGCATCTTTGTCGATAAATGCTTGATATAAGCCTAACATTAATTTAACAGCTTTCCCTACAAGGTTTGCTGGTATATTCATATTAAACGCCATACGACGTGCTTGGAAACTTGTTAATCCAACAACAGGATCTACTACTTCTTTGAAGATTTTTTCCGGATTTGTTTCCGCTACTTCTTCAATATCCATACCGCCTTCTTCTGATCCCATCATTGTAACACGAGATGTTGCGCGGTCTAATACTAAACTTAAATAGTACTCTTTTTGAATATCAGAACCCTCTTCAATATATAAGCGTTTTACTTCTTTTCCTTCTGGACCTGTTTGATGAGTCACTAAAATTTTACCTAGTAATTCCTTTGCGTACGTACGCACCTCGTCAAGGTTTTTAGCGATTTTTACACCGCCTGCTTTACCGCGTCCACCTGCATGAATTTGCGCCTTGACTACAGTTACATTAGAGCCAAGTTCCTTCGCTACTTTCACTGCCTCATCAGGGGAAAAAGCAACTTTTCCATTTGGTACAGCTACACCATACTTTCTCAGAATCTCTTTCCCTTGATATTCATGGATATTCATAATACATCCTCCCATCAAACATTTGCATAAAATTGTTTTACTAACATAATCTATTCTAACGAAAGATTCTGATAAAGTCTACACTTTGTCTTTTGTTCGAATTTTCTCTCTTATTATGACACTTTTTTCTACTTCGTGTACTAAAACAGATTTTTCAAACTATCAGAATTCTTTATCTTTTCTATTTTTTTGTGCATGTTGTTGATCTAAATGATAAATAAATGCAAAAACTTCAGCGACAGCTTGGTACAATTCTTCAGGAATCGACTCATTTAAATCCAATTGCCCAAGTAATTGAACAAGGTTTGGATCCTCATAAATCGGCACATTGTGCTCATTTGCTCGTGCTAAAATATTTTCTGCTATTTTCCCTTTTCCTTTTGCAACGACTTTTGGACTTTCAAATTGACCTAGCTTATATGTGAGCGCGATAGCCTCTTTTCGAGTAAATTTTTCTTCACTCATACGCGGAAATCCACCCCATTATGTTCCTCCTGCTGTTCTACTACAGCGGTTATTTTTTCAGGTTTGGCTTTTTCAAATTCTTTAATAAATACTCCTGATAGTTGATATTTTTTTTCTGCCAAGCCAATTTTTAATGCTGCTTTTAACGGTTCTGCAAGTGGAACAATGTCATGATTTTCATTAAATACTGTCACTGTAACGACACGATTTTGAACCTGCATATCAATTACAGTTTCTTTCATTGATTCCATTTGTAAATAAAATAAAATACGCGCATAATTGGCATCAATTTTCCCATCTTCCTTCATACGTCCATTCCATTGTAGTGTTGCATCCATCTTTCTGCCGAAAAATTCAAGTGGTACTTGCATAATAAGCTGATGTTGGTGACCATTCTCTCCTGATACAAGCTGCATGCCATTCATACGTGTCATTAACATTTCTGCAGCTTCCTTCAGCTGAGGTGTAATTTGTGCATCCTGCAAGAGTGTATGAAGCTGAGGTTTTAATTGATGTGCAATCATTTGTAAATCCGCAGATTTATTATTAAGCGCTGCCTCGTAGCTAATACCTAGATTCTTCAATACCGTTTTAATAGCGTGCTCCATCGCTTTATTATCCATTGAATTTTGTACCTGTGCATCTGCTTGTGTAACCATTTGCTGAATCAAAGATTGTGGGGAATCTACGCTACTTTTCATAAGATTTCTCATCCATGCTTCATTTTGTAGAGGAGTTGCCGCATCATTTTTTAATAATGATAATAAATGATCCTTTACTGAAAGAGCATTACTATCTTGTGTGAATAAACGCTCTGAAGCATTTTGTGCAAATGCTTTCATGAGTTGTTCCTGCATCTGCTTCGCAAAAATCTCAAATGTTTGTTTAGTAGCTGGTATTTGGTTTAGTCTATCGATTAATTGATTAATTTGCTGTTTTTGATCATCCGTTAATAGGCTTTGGTTGGCCGTCCACGATTTAAGTTGATTGATGAGCTGATTTTTATCTTCAGGGCTTGTCGTTAGAATTGTTTGAATAACTTGTCCAGCCTGTTGAGGTTGAATTGGTTGAACTGACTTGGCATTGTTAAGATTTGACCAATTTTGTAAAGTAGCTTGCTGAGGTATTATCCCTGCTTCTTTTAAAATATTCAAAGCTTGAATTTTTTCACTCATAGAAGCAGCTTCACTCGTTAGTAGTTGAATGGACTTAGCTAGTACTAAACCACCTGTTTCTACTTCAAAAGGCTTCGCAATTGCCTGTATTTGTTGCATTAGATTTTGCCTTAGACTTTCTGGTAAAGATGTATCTTTTGCTAAAAGTTGAGTAAAGTTTTCCATAACGGAATTCATACCTGCTGTTTTTTGCCCACTAATGAGTGCCTGAAAAACTTCATTCGTCATCGGCATTTTTAGCTCTACCATTTTTTGAATAGCTTGTAGAGCATCCATTTTAGTAATGCCCTCAGGTAAAGCCTTTAACCACATTTCAGCCTGCATCAGCTGCTCTTTTGAAATCGGTAACTCCGCCTTCATAAAATGAGCAAGAAGCTGTTGCATTTCAGCTGTCTTTGGTAAATTCATTGATTCAAGCAATTGATTGATTTGTTGACTAGCAGAAGCCGTTTGTCCCATAGGACCTGTAACCACTTTTAGTTCCGTTTGGGGGCTTGTACCTGTCACCTGAAAGAAATGTGCGTCACCTGCTTTTAATGGCGCTTCAAGCTTAGCAATAAACTTTTGTTGACCAACTTGGATCTCTGCCATTTGATCTGGATATAGCTGTTTAACTGTCCCATGAAATAATTGACCCTGTTTCATCGCTAATGGTTGATTCGTTGATAGCGCCTGTGTTTGAGTTTGTGCCGCAATCGGATTAAATGATGTAGATGTCATCTCATTACCCCTTCATCATAGATTTTATCGGTTCAAAACTTGCTCGATGGTAAATAGTCGGTCCATACTTAGCCAGTGCCTCTAAATGCTGTTTTGTGCCATAGCCTGCATGCTGCTCAAAGCCATACTGTGGAAATTCTTGTGCAAGCTGTTCCATGTATTCGTCACGCGCCGTTTTCGCCAAAATAGAGGCGGCAGCAATCGCTAAGCTTTGTGCATCACCTTTAATAATTGACTGCTGAGGCAAATTGATTGGCAGTGTCATTGCATCTGCTATAACAAAATTCGGTTTTATTTTTAGTGTCTCTATACTTGCGACCATTGATTGTTTCGTAGCCTCATAAATATTGATGTCATCGATTACTTTTGCATTTTGAAAATGTATGCTATAGCTTATTGCATGCTCTTTTACTAACTTACTCATTTTTTCTCTTGTCTCTTTCGACAGTTGTTTAGAATCATTTAAGCCTAGCAATACCTGACAATTTTCAGGTAGAATGACGGCTGCAGTGACGACAGGACCTGCTAATGGACCTCGCCCAGCTTCGTCTATACCTGCAACTAACTGGCCAAATTGTGCGTCAAATGCAATTTTCGCATCATGCTCCCGTTGTAATTGCTGCTTTTTTTCCATGCGCTTTAAAAACTGCTGCCACGCTTTTTGCACGCCTGCTCGCCCATCTTGCTGCACAGTATCCATCCAAGGTTCATGCGCTGTAGCGGCTTTTAAAGCAATTGTAATTTCTTTTATTGTTTGCATATAGTATTACCTCATCTCTCTTATGTATATCGGCTTGTTTATTTAATTATATAACAAAATAAAGATAGGGCTTGTAAGGAAAGAAATGCATTTCCCTACAGCCCTTTTATAAAATTATATGTCGTTGATAGCATTTTATTGTTGCATAATCCGATGTAAAAATGCTGCGAACTGTGCACGTGTCACCACCTCATTCGGTCGGAACTTGCCATTATCTCCGAGCGCAATCCCTTCACGCTCTAACACCGCAATATAGCCTGCACTCCAATGCTGACTATCTACATCAGTAAATGAACTTGCGCCTTCTGGTGTTAATCCTAGTACACCAACAAGCACCTTCGCAAGCTGTGCACGCGTCATCTTTTCTGTTGGTAGGAAGGCCCCATTTGTACCATCAATAATTCCTGCCTGTTGCAACGTAATAATAGCATCGTAGTAAGGATGTGTTGAAGAAACATCAGAGAAATTATATACTGCTCGTACTGGTTCAAATGGAAAGGCTCTTGTCAATAAAGCCGCTACGTGCATGCGGCTAATCGGTGCATTCGGACGGAAAGTGCCATCCTCATATCCTTGAATAATGCCTAGTGTGGCTAGTTCCTCAACCATCTCCTTCGCCCAATGATGTGACAGATCACCGTATGTTACTACTGGCTTTGGCAGTTGGGGTTCTTGTGGTTCTTGTGGTTCTTGTGGTTTTTCTGATTCCTTTACTAGCAATGCCGTCCATTTCGCATAAAGCGCTATATTCTCACGAACAAGCATCTCTTTCTCCCACGGCTTTGTAAACTCTGCATCCTGATACCAGCCGTCAAAACGGAAGCCTTCTCTTGCTGGAACTGGTAATTGGCTTATCTTGGTATTGTAAGCAATTTCGATTGGCGCTAGTGTTGTGCCACCATTTGTATGCAGTGTAATTTTTACAGGTGCTGGGGATAAATTATTATCGTTTGATGATGTAGTGCCACTACCTGAAGTTTGTGGGTTTGCTAATTTTACCTGAACCTTTGCCACACTACTTGTTGCAGTGGCTATCTTGCTACCTGTTGCACTATTATCCATATTGGTTACTATACTATAGTAGTAAGTCGTTCCCGCTGTATTTGTTGGTACTGCATACATTGGACTTGTCGCTCCATTGATTAACGTACCTTTGCTCGTGCTGTTCGTTGTATTGCTATACCACTGATAGCTTAGGGAGGCTCCTCCACTCGCTGATACATTTATCATAGCACTATCTCCCACATTCACTGTTTTGTCCGTGGGCTGTGTGTCGATTGTTGGCGTGGCTGCATGGATTAACGCATTTACCTCCACCTTTGCCACGCTACTAGTTGCTATGGCTGTCTTGCTACCTGTTGCACTGTTATCCGTATTGGTCACTATGCTATAGTAGTAGGTTGTTCCTGCTGTATTTGTCGATACTGCATATGTTGGACTTGTCGCTCCAGTGATAAGCGTACCTCCACTCGTGCTGTTCGTTGTATTACTATACCACTGATAGCTTAATGAGGCTCCTCCACTCGCCGCTACACTCAATGTCATACTATCTCCCACATTCACTGTTTTGTCTATAGGCTGTGTGTCGATCGTTGGCGTGGCTGCGTGGGTTAACGCATTTACCTGCACCTTTGCAACACTACTCGTAGCTGTTGCTGTTTTACTACCGGTTGCACTATTATCCGTATTGGTTACTATGCTATAGTAGTAAGTCGTTCCCTCTGTATTTGTTGATACTGTATACGTCGGACTCGTCGCTCCAGTGATAAGCGTACCTCCACTCGTGCTGTTCGTTGTATTCTGATACCACTGATAGCTTAAAGATGCTCCTCCACTCGCCGCTACACTCAATGTCGCACTCTCTCCCACATTCACTGTTTTGTCTGTAGGCTGTGTGTCGATCGTTGGCGTGGCTGCATGGGTTAACGCATTTACTTGCACCTTAGCCACACTACTCGTAGCTGTTGCTGTTTTACTACCGGTTGCACTATTATCCGTATTGGTTACTATGCTATAGTAGTAAGTCGTTCCCTCTGTATTTGTTGGTACTGCATACATTGGACTTGTCGCCCCATTGATTAACGTACCTCCACTCGTGCTGTTCGTTGTATTGCTATACCACTGATAGCTTAGAGATGCTCCTCCACTCGCCGCTACACTCAATGTCGCACTCTCTCCCACATTCACTGTTTTGTCTGTAGGCTGTGTGTCGATCGTTGGCATGGCTGCATGGGTTAACGCATTTACTTGCACCTTTGCCACACTACTCGTAGTTGTTGCTGTTTTACTACCTGTTGCACTATTATCCGTATTGGTTACTATACTATAGTAGTAAGTCGTTCCTGCTGTATTTGTTGATACTGCATACATTGGACTTGTCGCTCCATTGATTAACGTACCTCCACTCGTGCTGTTCGTTGTATTGCTATACCACTGATAGCTTAATGAGGCTCCTCCACTCGCCGCTACACTCAATGTCGCACTCTCTCCCACATTCACTGTTTTGTCTATAGGCTGTGTGTCGATCGTTGGCGTGGCTGCATGGGTTAACGCATTTACTTGCACCTTTGCCACACTACTCGTAGTTGTTGCTGTTTTACTACCGGTTGCGTTGTTATCCGTATTGGTTACTATACTATAGTAGTAAGTCGTTCCTGCTGTATTTGTTGATACTGCATACATTGGACTTGTCGCTCCATTGATTAACGTACCTCCACTCGTGCTGTTCGTTGTATTGCTATACCACTGATAGCTTAATGAGGCTCCTCCACTCGCCGCTACACTCAATGTCGTACTATCTCCCATATTTACCGTTTTGTCGGTCGGCTGTATATCAATGCTCGGGGTTTTCGCGTTGGTCAGCTCCACCCATTTTGCATATAACATCACATCAGCACTTCCTATCGCAAAGGTAGAATTTTCCAAATAATTCATTCCATTTCCATCTGATGCCGTATTCCAGCCAGAGAACGTGTACCCCGTTTTCGCCAAACCTCCTGTATTCCCTTTCACAGTCACTGCATCGCCTGACATATAACTATTGCTATCTAACGGTACACTTCCTCCCGTGCCTCCATTACTGTTATATGTCATTGTATATCCAGATACAGTTTCCAAAACAAGTTGTGGATACAATGCTGGGGTAAAGGAATTTCTCGACTCATAAATAAACATCACTCCAGGCATAATTTCCTCACTTCTTAGAACGAATGTTACAATTTTATTAGATTGACTTTTTACAAAATCCGTAACATCGAAATTCTTCCAAGTATTTGTAACTAGTGATGTATCTTTTTCATATAGAATTGGATCATTTAATTGTAACGGAACCTTGTTTGGATTTTGTGTATTCCAAGAATTCCAATCACTAACACTTGAACCATAGAGAGATACATGCGGATAGAAAGAATCATTCGGATTCAAATCCTGTACACTCTGAATATGGATTCGAAGTGTTGCTTTCTTAATGTGATCCTGGATATCAGTAAAATTAAATCTAAGTGCAGATTTTTGTATCCCGTACTGAGAGTCAGCTGAGTATCCAACATAGTTCTCTGTCAAATCAGTATACTTTCCTGACTTATCCCATGTTCCGTCCTCAACTGGTGTTTTCGTGACTATTGTTTCAGCCCTTACCTGATTTGTATTTAGCAATTGTAGAACAAGAAAAAACGATACAGTAAGCGCAATAATTCTAGTTATTACTTTCATAGAACACCTTCTCTTAAAATTAAGATTAAATAATTTGAATCAACTCTATTCAAAACCTCAGAGCCATTAAATGTACTCCATTTGTTGTATATCCTGTTGCCTTGTTAGCTATCAAATACTTTGTATATTAACAATACATCAATCGCTAAAGCACTAAAGTTTACTTTAGTCATGTTGTTGAAATACTATTATGTCAATGACATCAAGGTGACAAATTAAAAAGTATAGCTCTTTTTCAAAACGAGGGGTTGATCTCCGTTCCGACTGAGTGCTTTCCT